>QMLM01000016.1 GCA_003646745.1 Deltaproteobacteria bacterium
CAGCAGAAGGCATTCTCCCTGCTGTGACCCATCTCAACCAGCTCTACCCCAGGAATGGAGCTCAGGATCTCCCGTGGGGCCTCGTACTCCCCATTATGTCTTCCTAAGTAGCAGGGGTCATGATAGGTTATCTTCGCCTTATACTCAGATAACGTTATCCTTTGGGAGCGGATCAAGGGGATCAACATCTGTGTATAATGATAAACTTCGAATTCTCCCCCCAGCTCTGGATAATCTTGTCTGAAGGCATTGAAGGCATGAGGATCCAAAGTGATGATCTTCTTCACACCAAGCTCCTTAAACAGAGCGATGTTCTGTTCCGCCAGAAACTGAAACAAACCTGCCTCGCCAAGAACCCTAACCTCGTTCCCATCGCAAACCTCTCTGTTGCCTAGAATTCCAAAGGATACCCCAGCTTGAACAAGAAGGTTCCCCACGGCCCTGGCAATCTTTTTCCCTCTCTCATCATAGGAGCCGACACAGCCTATATAGAGGAGATACTCATGGCCGTCATAGGTCTCAATAGGGGTATCATCCGCCCACCTCCCCCTTTCATTAGCTGGCTCTTTGTATGGATTGCCGTTAATATAGATGTTTTTCAGGAAATCCCTTACCACAGGTGGTATTACCCCTCTATTTACCATCTCTTCTCTGGCTGCGATGAAAATGTTGACTAGATCCTCACTAAAGGTGAATACACAATGCTCAACGCAATTGGCGCACGTAGCGCATGAGAACAAGATCTCTTGAAAATGCCCGCTGTTTTCTATCTCATTGTTCAGCCATGCCCTAATTAACCACATCCTCCCTCCGGGGGCATAGGTCTCGAACCCAAATTTATAATATGATGGACAGTTAAAATCATAATAATCACCGGTAAATTTGCAGTAACCGCAACGAAAACACCGATGCACAACTTCCTCATATCTCATTTATGTAACCTCCCAATTGCCAGGGTTCATAATCCCATTAGGATCCAGGTTTCTCTTAATCATCTTCATAAGATTCAGCGTAGTGGGATCCATCCGCTCAATGGCCAACCTTTGCTCATCTATGGTTGGCTTCCAAAAAACACCACCGATCTCCAAAACATATTCACTTACCTCCTGCAGTGCCTCCCTCACTCTTGCCATCATATCAGGGTCTGCCCGATTGAACGTAAAGGAAAAACCAAACATCATACAGTGACCTCTGCCGATAATCCTAGCCATGGCGGAGTACGCAAGATCATACTTTGAGGCCAACTCCACCAATTTTCTGCTGCAGTCCGGATATCGTTCAACCAACAGAATTGGACCAGAATATTCAAATCCACCTCCTTTTTTTACATCCGCAAATCTACTGACACTCCTTTGGGGCATCTCCAGAAGTGTAGACTTCAAGGCCGGAGGAATCGACATAAACCCACCATCTTTGCTCTTTATAAACCCGTCTAGTGCACCCCAGATCATCTTTCGTTTAAACTCAAGTTCATCATCGGTATCACCGGTTATAAATATGGTTATATGGTGGTTATCCTTAAATATCATAGGCAGTGGCTGGGCAAAGATGTTTATATCCTCTGCCATCTCGGTATGGGTAAGTTCGTATACTATATCGGGAACAAGGTCTTCTCTATCCGTAATAAATATTTCTACATCTCTCATCTTCTTTTTAGGGTAAAGCTTGAGCGCTACTTTGGTAATAATACCGGTTGCCCCGAACCACCCCAGAAATAATCCAGATAGATCTGGAAGGGGCGCCCCCTTCGAAAACCATCCTGGAACCAGGGAGCATGAACCTATCTTGCAGATCTGACCGGATGGTAAGACGACTTCCAATCCGGCAACCATGTCGGAATTGAAGCCATACTGCTGTGTAAGCCTGCCCTGGCCGTGTATCATTATGTTAGCCGCAATTGTCGCTGCTGCAGGGGCATCGGGTATACTATGCCGCAATCTCGGATAGTTTTTCTCTAGATACGCCTTCAATGCGCCCTGCGAGGTCCCTCCCTCAACTATTACATATCGTGCCTTTTCATTGACCTCGATGATTTTGTTCATCCTCTTCATGTCGATCACTATCCCCCCCTTAAGGGGAATAACCAGACCTGTCAAAGACATACCTGCCCCCATAGGGACGACTGGTATCCTCTGCTGGTTTGCAAGCCTCACTATCTTTTGGATCTGCTGCGTTGTCTTGGGTATCACTACATAATTTGGTTTATGGGGAGGCATCAAGCCAGGATCTCGGGCGTAGAAATAAATCTCCTCAGGCCGATCGGAAACATAACGTTCTCCCACTATCTCAGCAAGTAAAAGGGCGATATCCTTCATATCATGATACCTCCATCACAGGGTTTTCGCCTATGGCCATCCTGCAGAGGTCAATTATGTGGATCGGCTTTATCCCTCTTCTGGCGACCTTTTCTGCTAAGGTATTCTGACATGCCGGGCAGTTAAATACACAATACTCCGCACCATGCTCCACCATGTCATCTATGTTCCTCTTCTGTACGTCATCTTTTAGCTCATAGCCAAAGGCCATGCCAAAGATCCCCCCGCAGCACAGGGCATTTTCATCCTGATATGTTCTGTCAACTAGATCAACACCTATGAACTCCATTATATCTTTGACGAAATGATGTTTGTCAGGACAGAGTCGGGAGGAACACGGCCTCTGGTAGGCCACCTTTATATTTAAAGGCCGTATCTCATCACTTAACGCCTTTAACCTGCTATACAAATATTCAAAGTAATGAATGGGCCTAAAGGGGACCTCTATCCCATATGCCGGTGCCAGGTGGGCAAATGAACCATAACACTCATCATGCATACACACAACCTCCTGGGCCCCCAGTTTGCGAAAATTATCTATTACCATAGGTAGCCTCTTCTTTATTATCGAGGTATTGGCAAAATGTATATAAACAACATTACAGAAGAATTCCTGGCCGAAGACAAATGAGGGCATAACATCTTCAAAGAGCCTCCCCTCGACCAACTGCAAAAATTCAGGCATAAAACCAAAAGATAATACCCTTTCTTTAACCTCTCCCAGCTTATATTTCCCCCGTGGTTCTCCTATATTGATCCACTGTTTGGTAATGGCTCTGGGCGAGGTAAGTATGCCCTTTTCCTCTCGCCGCTCAGTAATTAGATAAAAAGGATGGTTGCCTCTTTTACAATATTCCTCGCATCCGTAACATGTCACACAATCTTGCAAGACGAAAGAGTCCTCTCCTTCGATTATCTTCATCATCTCCTGCTTCGCCTCATCAATGCCCAGATTCAGGTACTGACACTTAACGAGACAGGCACAAGTTGGACAAGTTTTACAAAGATTTTCATCAAACTTGAGCGTATACATGGCTCCCCCCTTTCAGGAAGACCTAATACCTTCTCGCCCATCCTCCAATAATTGTAATCCAGAAATTTTGGAAACCTGTTGTTGAGGGCAAGAATATATAAAAGGCGCCTTTATTTATGTTATAGAATGTATGGTAAAAAACTGACCTTTAGGGATCCCTGATAGAGCTATCAAGTCTGCCTGGGCAAAAGGACGCAGAAGCTGGTCCCCTTACCTTCTTCACTCTCTACTGAGATGGAGCCAAGATGGGCTTCGACAATGCTTTTGACGATGGACAAACCTAACCCTGTTCCCACAATCCCCCGGGTCTTCTCCGACTTGACCCGATAGAATTTATCAAAGATCCTTGGCAGGTCTTCTTTAGGGATACCGATACCGGTGTCCGACACCACGGTCTTAACGTAGTCACCCTCAGGGCTCATCTCCACCTTTACTTCTCCGCCGCTAGGGGTATATTTTATGGCATTGCCCACCAAATTGGTGAACACCCCTTCTAGATTGTCCCTATCCCCCAAAACAGGGGGAAGGGGAGAAGTGATCTTAAACTGTAGGGCGACCCCTTTAGCCTGGGCCTCTGCCTCCATTAGTTCCATTACCTTCTCGACTATCTCTTCCACCTGCAGGGGTTCCTTGCGCTGCAAGGCCATGCCGGCGTCTATCTTGGACATCTCCAGCAGATCACCGATGAGTTCAAGCAGCCCCCTGGAGCGCTCTTTGGCCCTGCTCAGCAGGTGTCTTTGTTTTTCGGTTACCTCTCCAGCCAGGCCTTCTAGAATCAAACTTATGTTCTGCTCGATGGCCGAGACAGGGGAACGGAGCTCGTGTGAGACCATAGCGATAAACTCCCCTTTCATGCGGTCAAGTTCTAGCAAGTATGTCATATCTTCTAAAACCGTAACCGTCCCCAACACCTCACCATCTTCACTCTTGACCGCTGCAGTATGGGCCCTGATGAGAGAATCTCCAATCTGAAGTTCCTGGGAAATAGTAGCCACCTCTGGGTTTTCCGGTTTTAGTACCCCTTGCACCGCCTCAATGAGCTTTTCATCCCCTACGGCCTCGTACAAGGGCTTCTCCAGACATGTATCGGCCCTAATCCCCAACATCCTACCTGCTGCGGGATTGGTGAGTACGACCTTCCCCTCCCTATCGGTAACCAAGACTCCATCGGCCATGCAGTTGATTATGGTCCTTACCTTGCTCTTCTCCGTGGCCACATCCTTAAGGCTACGCGCTGCCTGCGCCTTGAGTCTCTCGGCCTCCCGCTCCAGTTTCCTCTTCTCTAAGGCCCGGTTGACCACCAAACGGAGTTGATCTGGGGTGAAGGGCTTGGGGATAAAGTCATAAGCCCCCTTCTTCATGGCCTCAACGGCGGAGTCAACGGTGGCATATCCCGTTATCACCACAATGGGCAGAGACGGTTCTAAGGCCAAGGCATGCTCCAGCACATCCATCCCGCTCATCCCCGGCATCTTTAGATCCAGCAGCACCACTTCAATCTCCTGAGGGTCCTTCTGGATGGCCTTTACTCCCTCCTCTCCATTGGCCGCCGTGATAACCTCACACCCCTCTTTGCCCAGGATCCGGCGACAACCATCGCGTATCACTGCCTCGTCATCGATTACTAGGATCTTGCCTACCTCACCCACGGCGCACCTTCCACGCTGTCTGTATAGTTAAATCTTTCATGGCTATTTTGACAGGAGGGTCTCTATCCTCCTCACTAGCTCTTCAGGCTCCACCGGTTTATCGACATAGTCATCCGCCTCCGTCTCCATCCCCATCTGTTGGGTATATCTGGTAACGGATAACTTGGAGACCACGGCGGTGAGCAACAGGATAGGTATAGAGCGATACTTGGGATCGGCCTTTAACTCCTTGCAAACCACATATCCATCCTTGTCCGGCATCATCACATCGAGAACAATTAGATCTGGACTTTCCGTCTTTGCCTTCTCCAAACCCTCAACCCCTCCATAGGCTGCAGCCACTTCATAGCCCTTGCTCTCCAAGATGGTAGAGACAGCCTCCACCAGATCAGGGTCATCATCCACTATTAAGATCTTCTTCGCCATATCTTGCCCTCCTTCTATTTTTTTTATATTCTCGGTCTTGGAAGCAGACCAGCTCCTTCCGCTATCTCCCTCACCTTCTCCTCCCACTCGATAGCCATTATGTGGACACCTCTCACCCCCTCCATCTCCCTTAGCCTTTGAATGGTCTCAATGCAGATCTTTATACCTTCTTCGCCCTGCTTCTCCTTGGGGACACCCTTAAGTCTTTCTATTATCTCATCGGGCACATCCATCCCTGGGACCATGTTCTTCATATACCTAGCCATCCCGACCGACTTCATGGGGGTCACCCCCGCCAAGATACATACCTTTTCATGGAGGCCCATGTCGACCACTCGATGCATCCACTCTTCAAACCTCTTCAGATTATATATGCATTGAGTTTGAATGAACTGAGCACCTGCTGCTACCTTCTTGGCCAGCCTTAAGGCCCTTATCTCGAAGGGATCAGCGAAGGGGTTTGCTGCTGCTCCGATAAAGAGCCGGGGGACCTTGGTCAGCTCCTCACCACTAAGAAACTTCCCCTCATCCCTCATCTGCTTCACCGTCATAATTAGCTGGATAGAGTCAATGTCATAGACGTTCTTTGCTTGGGGGTGGTCTCCGAAGCGCTGGTGATCGCCAGAGAGGCAAAGGATGTTGTTTATCCCCAGGGCCGCTGCCCCCAAGATGTCGCTCTGGATGGCGATGCGGTTGCGGTCTCTGGTAACCATCTGGACAATGGGGTCAAAGCCCATCTCTTTAAGGATAAGACAACAAGATAGGCTTGACATCCTGACCACAGAGGTCTGACAATCCGTTACGTTTACCGCATCCACCACCCCTTTTAGCAGTTCACCCTTCTTGCGGATTAGGTCTGGATCTGCCCCTCGCGGGGGGCCACATTCCGAGGTAACAGCAAATTCCCCTTTCTCCAGGACCTTCTCCAGGCGGCTCTCTGTCTTCATTGCCTCATATCCTCCCTGACGATCTTCCTGGGGCCTCCATCTCTGCTGGTCGACCAGTCTTTAATGGGAACGATCTCCATAAATCTGCTCTCAAACTCCCCCAAGGCCTTGAGGCGCTCAATGATGAGCTGCCAACCACAATCGACCTCCGGGTCTACCTCGCACTTCCCATTGGAAGAACCACCACAAGGTCCATTCAGCAAGCTCTTGGAACAGCGGGTAATGGGGCAGATCCCCCCGGTGAGGTGCAATACACAGTTGCCGCACCCTTGACACCTCTCACTCCAGACCCCTTGCTCCAACGCTCCTCCCATGAAGGAAGTATTCAGGCCGGGCAGCGCAGGGATCTCTCTGTAGTGCTCGGCCATAAACTGAACCCCCACTCCGCAGGCAATAGAAAGGATGGCCTGGTAGTCCCCGGCAAATCCTCTAATTTGCTCCACATATTCCGGGTCACACTGTCGCTCTAAGGTGACCTCCCGAATCTCTATCTCTCTGCCCTGGGTCTTTCTGGCCGTCCTTATAGCAGAGGCGAGAAACTGAACTTCTTTCTCACCCCCCGCTGCACACACAGCTACGCAACCCTTACAACCCACCAAGAGGATCTTGTCGTACTTATCGATCATCTCCAAGATCTCCTCTATCGGCTTTGCCTGTGCAACGATCATTGTTCCTCCCCCTCTTCTTGTTCCTGGGGAAATTCCCTTCCTGCTCCGGTCTTGACAGGACTTGGTCCCAAAGAGCGGATCATCTCGGTCATCTCCCTGGCGATCTCCACAAACCTGCTGCCCATGGCCGCGGAGAGGTTATACATGCGGAGTCTTTCCGGGTTTATCCCCAGGGTGGTAAGAACGCCCTTAACATATTCTACTCTCTTTTTTGCCCGTAGATTTCCCGTGAGAAAATGACACTCTCCTTCTAGACAACCCGCTACGTAGACCCCATCCATCCCTTCCTCAAAGGCCTTGATGAGGTGCACAGAATCCACCCTCCCGCTGCAGGGAACCCTAATTAACTTTACATTCGGAGGATAATCCATCCTCATCGAACCTGCCAGGTCCGCCGCTGAATAGGCTCAATGTTCACAGCAAAAGGCGAGGATCTGAGGCTCAAACTCCATCTCATATCCCCCTTGTCAAGGCCAAGACCTTGGCAACAAGCTGTTCATCCCTATAGTGTTGCAGTTGGATCGCCTTTTGGGGACATTCAGCTGCACAATTTCCACAGCCTCGGCACTTGGCTGGGTCAATAACAGAATAACCATCTTCACAAATATATGGAACCCCATACGGGCAGGCCCGAACACAAATAAGGCACGCGGCACACAGCTCTGGCTCAACCCTGGCCACAACCCCCCCTACCTCTATCTCATCCTTCGCAAGGAGGGTGGACGCCCTTGCCACCGCTGCCTGTGCCTGGGAGATGGTCTCGTCCATCAACTTAGGCGAGTGTGCAAGGCCGCACATATAGATCCCGTCGCTAGAGAAATCCACCGGGCGCAGCTTCATATGGGCCTCTAAATAGAACCCCTCCAAGGTCCGCTGGACCTTGAACATGGCAGCTAGCTCCTCGTTCTCCCTAGGGAGGGTTGCCGTACTTAGAACAACAAGATCGGCTTCCAGGATGAGGTCGTCCTTAAGGGTATTCTCCCAGACCTTTACCAAAAGCCTATTCCCTTCTGCTTCCACTTCAGGGGGCCTTTCGGGGATATACCTAGTAAAAATAACCCCCCTTTCCCTCGCCTTAGTATAGTACTGCTCAAGGAGTCCGTAAGTCCTTATATCCCTGAAAAGGACGTGAATCTCGAGATCTGGGGCCAACTCCTTCAGCTTTAAGGCGTTCTTTACGGCCACAGAGCAGCATATCCTGCTGCAATAGGGGCGTTGCTCGGTGCGAGAGCCCACACATTGGATCATCACCACTCGGCGAAGTTCCCCAAGGTCAAGTTCACCCCTAGCTATCCTCTCTTCAAGCTCCATCTGGGTGAGCACAGCGGGGTGCTCCCCGTAGAGATACTCCTTGGGCTTGTATTCCTCACCACCTGTGGCCAGCACCGTTACCCCGTGCTCCAGCTTTCTGTATGTCATAGTAGGAGCGATCATCACACCTGTGGAGAAGTTCCCCTGTACCCCCTCATGATCCACGACCTCCGCATTAGTTATCACCTGTATGGCAGGATGGGTCGTTACTCGCTCAATCATTTCCTCAAGAAAGGCCTGAGGGTCTTCTCCGGAGAGGGTCCAGTAGATATGGCGCATATTGCCGCCCAGCTCCGCCTCTCTTTCGACCAGGAAGACCTCAAACCCCTGTTCGGCAAAGCCCAGGGCCGCTGTCATCCCTGCTAGCCCTCCACCTACCACCAATGCCCTCTTGCGAACAGGAAGCCGCTCCCTCTCAAGGGGCTCTAAGAGGGCAGCATTGGCCACCGCCATCCTCACCAGATCCTTGGCTTTCTGGGTCGCCCCTTCCTTATCCTTCATGTGAACCCAAGAGCACTGATCTCGAATGTTCGCCATTTCGAACAGGTATGGGTTTAACCCCACCTCCATCAGGGTCTGGCGAAAGAGGGGTTCATGGGTTCGGGGAGAACAAGCGGCGACCACCACCCTGTTAAGTCCCTCCTCCTGGATCACCTTTTTGATCCGCTCTTGAGTATCCTGGGCACAGGTGAAAAGGTTATCCTCGGCCCAGACCACATGTGGAAGGGTTCTGGCATAGTCCCTCACCGCCTCCACATCCACTACTGCAGCAATATTTATCCCACAGTGGCAGACAAATACCCCTATTTTCGGCTTCTCACCCTTTATCTGCTTTTCTGGCAGATATTGCCTCTGCTGCAACATCGTCCCTCTTTCAGCAGAAATGGTGGCCGATGCTACTGCCGAGGCAGCGCTCGCCTGCATTACTGTCTCCGGGATATCTTTAGGTCCCTGGAAGACCCCACATACATAGACACCTTCCCTTGTGGTAGAAAGGGGGTTAAAGAAAGGGGTAGAACAAAAACCTCCACAAGGCTCAAGCTCTACACCGAGTTTTTTGGCGAGTAACTTGGTCTGTTCGGAGGGTTCAAGCCCCACGGAAAGGACAACAAGTTCGAAGTTCTCCTCTTTGACCTCTCCATCCTCCACATACCTTATGAAGAGATCTTTTGTCCTCGGTAGCTCTTTTACATCAGAGACAATGCTCTTTACAAATCTTATCCCCGCCTTCTTCGCAGATTCATAATATCCCTCGAATCCCTTCCCAAAGGCGCGGATATCGTTATAGAAAATGGTAAGTTCAAGGTTGGGATCATGCTCTTGAGCTATAATGGCCTCCTTTATGGCATACATACAACAAACAGATGAGCAATAACCCCTCCCTAAGCTTGTATCCCTTGAGCCTGTACATTGTATCCAGGCTATTCTCCTGGGGTGTTCATTATCCGAAGGCCGCAAGATTTCCCCTCGATAGGGCCCTGAGGCGGAGAGGATTCTTTCGAACTCAAGACTGGTAACGACATTTTTATACCTCCCGTAACCGTATTCCCCTCTCAACCTAGCATCGAAAGTCTCATACCCAAGGGCGAGGATCACTGCTCCAACCTCAATCTCCAGCTCCTCATCCTCTTGCTCGAAATCTATTGCCCCTGCTGGGCAGACCTTCTCACACACCCGGCATTTCCCCTTCAGGAAATAGGTGCATATCTGCTTGTCTATGACGGGCACATTGGGTATAGCCTGGGGATAAGGGACATAGATGGCCTTTCTCTCCCCGAGTTCTCCATCAAACTCGCTTGCCGTCCTGCGGGGGCACTTTTGCTGGCAGGTACCACAGCCTGTGCATATATCTTCCCTTACATAACGGGCATGCTTCAGTACCTTGGCCCGGAAGTTACCGGGCTCACCTTCCAGGCCGAGGAGCTCTGAGTAAGTGAGGAGTTCTATATCGGGGTGCCTGCCGCATTCTACAAGTTTAGGTGAAAGGATACACATGGAGCAGTCGTTGGTGGGAAAGGTCTTATCAAGTTGAGCCATTCGGCCACCGATAGAGGGGGAACTCTCCACCAGATAAACTTTGTAACCTGCCTCTGCAAGATCTAGAGCGGATTGAACTCCCCCTATACCACCACCAACAACCATAACCGCCCCGATCTTCCTGCCTGTCATTCTCACCCTCAGATCAATCCCTTTTCTCGAAGAGGCTGCCTTGGATCGATAAGGTGCCTCTTCAACCATCCCTTCACCCCTGACAGCCCTAATGCCAATCCCAAGAGCTCAGTAAAATAAAAGACAGGAGTGCGGTGGGAAGATTCCCCTTGGCACGTTTCCAAGTTCGACTGGCACATGGGACAGCAACTCACCAATGCCTCCGCCCCTGCCTCTTTGGCCATTTTGAGGATCCTCTCCACAAGTTTTGTTGCGATATCCGGTCTGGCCAGCACAAGACTGCCCCCACAGCATTCTGTCTTGAAAGACCATTCAATAACCTCTGCCCCAAGGGCAGCCATTAGCCTATCCATCTCTTTCGGATCCTCTGGCTCCGTCGCCCCCGTTACTTTAGGGGGACGGACAATAAGGCAGCCGTAATAGCAGGCCACCTTTAGCCCCGCTAAGGGCTTCTTCACCCTCTCCTGTATCTTCTGGATGTTTTCATCCTCTGCCAAGAAATTGAGCAGATGTTTGACCTTTAAACTGCCACGGTACGGGAAATCAGCAAGGGGCATCTCCAAAAGTTTCTTCTCCGAGGCCTTGAGCCTGAGGAAACAAGCGGAGCAAGGTACAATAAGGTCTAACCCCTTTCCATCTGCTATAACAAGATTTCTTGCAGGCAGTGCAAGAGCAAGATAGTCATCAGTGCTATGGGCAGAAGTAGCCCCACAGCAGTTCCAACCTTCCAGTTCTTCAAGCTCTATCCCCAAGGCCCCGCAGACCGCCCGATTTGACTCATCGTACTCACGGGCGGTGCCCAGAAGTGAACAGCCGGGATAATATGAAACCTTCATTTACCTTTATGCTCAAAGATCTTTTTTATGTCCTCAAGTCCTCGTATAGTGTGAGGAAAGAGCCTCATCTTTCCCCTTCTGAACATTTCCCAACCAAGTTTGGTCTCTTTAATTATCTCACGGCTCTTTATTTTGGCCCAGACATCGGTCTTGAACATATATTCCAAAAGCATCCCCACTTCATAGACCCTTCCTCTGGCCTTGATAGAGTTTAAAAAGGCCTCATGAAATTTAGGAATATCCTCTGCCCCCGCAGGCGCCACCCTTGCCATCTGCCTCAGGGTGTCCATCACCCTGGCGATGTCTATACCATTGGGGCATCTGGTTGTACACGTCTCACATGAGGCACATACCCAGGGGGTTAAGCTGCCCAGGACCTTCTCCTTTAAACCGAGCTGGACCATGCGCAAAAGCACGTGAGGGGGGAAATCCATGGCAAAGGTTACAGGACACCCACTTGAACACTTATTACACTGATAACACAAAGAGACCTTTTCGCCGCTTTTTTCCTCGATATGATAAAGAAAAGAGGTCTGAGGTGCGATGGACATATCTTTTATCCCTCTGCTTCTTCCAAGATGGCGGGAATTTTATCCTCCCAGCCGATCGAGATGATATTTACTCCCTGGCAGAGATCTTTTATCCCTCTGATCATCTCCGCTGCTATTTCAATAGATGCCGCGATTTTATCGGGGGCCTTCATCAACCTCATAATTATCTCATCAGGTATAAAGACCCCCTCCACATGTTTGTTTATATATCTTGCCATCCCAGCCGATTTCAGTACCATCAGACCCGCAATAACCGGTACCCCAAAGGTCTGTGCCTTCTGCATGAATGTCTCAAATTGTCCCAGATCATACACGGAGGTGGTTATGAAGAATTCCACTCCGAGACGGATCTTCTTCTCCATCTCCTTCATTTCCAGGTCCAAGACATGGCCCCGCGCACTGGCATCCAGCTTTGCGCCGACACAAAAACGAGGGGAACCTTCCAAATCTCCACCACTCATATCATACCCTTTTTGCAGTCTTCTTATCCCTTCTAACAGCTCTATTAGGTCTATGTCAAAAACCCCTTTTGCCTCTGGATGATCACCAAGTTTAGGATCGTCTCCTGGGACCGCCATCACGTTCTCCAGGCCTAGTAGATAGGCGCCGAGCAACTCCGCCTGTAACGCCACTCTGTTCTGGTGGGCACATGAGACCTCAAATATCGTGTCATAACCCTTCTCCTGTAAGTACTTACAGGCTGCCCAGGAGCTCATCCGCATGACCCCTCCCTGAAGGGAGGGTATATAGATGGCATCCACCCTTCCCCTCAAGGGGATCAACCTCTCCCCAAACCCCTTTTCATCTATACCCTTTGGCGGTAAAACCTCCACCACCTTTAAGAAACCGCCACCCTCCAACCTCTCCCTCCACCCCATGGAAGCCCTCCTTTATCTATAAGGTCTAAAACCGATCCCAATTTTAGCAATTTTGAGATGAGATGCAAGAATTTTCTCACAAACCTGAATCTTCCTGAGAGGCAGCCTCCTCGTACTCTACAGGAAGGATAATCCGGAAGGTCGTTCCCCTCCCCACCTCTGTGTCGACTTCAATATTTCCCTTGTGCTCCTTCACTATTCCATATGACATAGCAAGACCCAGTCCAGTCCCTTCGCCCACCTCTTTAGTGGTGAAAAAGGGATCGAATATCCTTGGGAGTATGTCCTCGGGGATACCATCTCCGGTATCTGTAAACTCTATGATCACGTTATCCCTGTCTGCGGAAAGATAGGTCTTTATGGAAAGGGTCCCTCGTCCATGCATGGCATCAGCTGCATTAGTTATGATGTTCATAAAGACCTGCTTTAATTGGCCAGCATTGCCCAAAATGGGGGGAAGGAAAGGATCAAGCTCTTTTACTATCTCTATATTGTGGAAGGCAGCCTGGTTTTCCAGGAATAAGAGCCCATCGGTTATGGCCCTGTTAACATCGGTGAGCTCCATCTTGGGGCTACTTTGGCGGGCAAATTCAAGGAGGCTTTTGACTATTTCCTTACAGCGTGTCGCCTCCTGGACAATCTTGGCAAGATCTTCCCTCTTGGGGTCATCAGGCGGCAGATCCTCCATCAAGAGGCTGGCATAGATGAGGATACCCCCCAAAGGGTTATTTATCTCATGGGCCACCCCTGCTGCCATCTCACCAAGAGAGCGCAGCTTTTCTGATTGCAGAAGCTGAAGCTGGGTCTCCTGTAGCTTCTTCTCCATAGCTAGTCGGGGACGAAGATCGGTGAAGATCCCCACCGAGGCCACCTCCCTGCCATCTTCATAGATGATAGCGGCAGAGAGATGAATCGGTATAACCTCCCCCTGTTTGCTCACCACATTAAATTGGGTCCCGGTAAATTTCCCGACCCCACCGTAATCGGGGCTGCGCAGCATACGCATAACCTCCTTGGCCACCCCGGGGGGGTAAAGCTGAGTAATATGCATCTTGCCTATAACCTCCTCAGCCTTATAACCGGTGAGAACCTCGGCACCTTTGTTGAAGATGATAATATTCCCCTTTATATCGGCTGCGATAATTCCATCCACAGAGCTTTCTATGAGGTTCTTTAAAAAGTCATTGGCCTCTCTGAGTTCCTTCTCCAATCTCTTGCGCTGGGTGATGTCGACATTTATCCCCTCATATGCGACGATTCTGCCCTCATTGTCCCTGATGGCATTGGCGGATAGGAGCACTGTGACCTTTCCTCCGTCCTTTTTCTTGAACTCCACCTCCCATTCTTTGACGTAGCCATCCCGCTCCATCATCTGTTGGAAGACATTTCGCTCCTCGGGATTTACATAGAGGTCCTTTGCAATATCTATCTTTAAAAACTCCTCCTTGCTCTCATAGCCGAGCATGTCTAAAAGCGCCTGATTGCAGTCGATGAACTTCCCTTCGGGAGTACTGATGAAAAGCCCCTCTCCCACATGCTGAAAAAGTTCCCGATACCTCTTCTCCGAGGCCTTGAGTTGTTCCTCAAACCTCTTGCGCTCGGTGATATCGGTGAGATAGGCACAACCCTTGACCTCACCTTTGTCTCCTTCAGCAAGGGCCAAACAAAGGTAGACATCCCTTGGTTCACCCTCGGCTGTAGTTATCTTTACCTCTTGGCACAACTTATCTCCAGGACTTTTTAGCTGCTTGAGGACTTCCTCCACCTCTTGTCCCATAATGGAGATGACGTCCTTCCCCAGAAGATCTTGTGCCGGATATCCAGTAAGAAGGGTGGCCATCTGATTGGCGAACTCTATGCGGCGGTCCTGACCGAAGACAAGGATACCATCATTGCTCATCTCTACCAGGGCCCGCGTGTAC
>QMLM01000017.1 GCA_003646745.1 Deltaproteobacteria bacterium
CTAACTTTCTCAGCTTGGCCAAAAAAAAGCCCTCCCCAGGGTTTTCATGAGGATAGATGCGCAGGCATCTCTCTAGCTCGGAGGGAAACTGCCTCCCCTCAAAACTTCTCAAGCCGGCTCTAGTCTTAAAGCCATTAAGGCAAAGAGGCTCTACTTCCACGGGATAACGCTTTAGGACCTCTGCGATGACCCCCTCATTTTCCTGAGGGACGATGGTACAGGTGGAGTATACTAGGGTACCCCCTTTCTTTAAGGCTTTGATCCCGCTGATAAGGAGATCCCGCTGGATGTGGACCAGCTTCTCCGACCTCCTCAATGTCCACCATCTCGTTACCTCTGGGGAGCTGCGAATGGTCCCCAGGGCGCTACATGGTGGGTCAATAAGGACCCGATCAAAGCTCTCAAGATATATCCTTCCCAAACGATTTCCCCATTCCTTAACTACAATTGTGTTCACAACCCCCATTCTGCCCAGATTATAGCAGAGAAAGGAGACTCTCCTGGCGGATGGCTCATTGGCGACAATACATCCTTTATTCTTCATTAAGGCCGCCATCTGTGTGGTCTTGGAGCCGGGGGCAGCCGCTATGTCTAAAACGAGTTCATTCCCTTCCGGATCTAAAAGAAGGGGGGGGAGCATGGAGCTTAGGTCTTGAATATATATATTGCCGATAAAATGGGAGAGGCTTTTCCCTAAAGGGAAAGGTTCTTCGATGGCTATAAAGGCATTTGGGATGGAGGCAAAAGGCTCTACTTTGAATCCTTCTTCCCCTAACAGGGAAAGAGCATCCTTCTGGCTGACCTTAAGGGGGTTTATCCTGAAGGCAGTTTTATCCCTCTCTCCTATTGCCCGCAAAAACTGCTTTCCATCCCCTTCGCCCAGCAGCGAAAAAATCAATCTTTTTAGATCTTCCTTTACCTCCATCTTTAGGCCTCTTGGCGTGGAGCATATGTATATTATTTAAAATGGCTCCTTATATTTAAAGTATCGCATGTTTTACCTCATGGATCAACTGCGCCAAAGGTCCTCAAATTTCCTGGACGAACTATCTCTTCTTGCTTATACTAAAATTTGGATATAAAGCCCTCAGAAAGGGCAAAGGGGGTAAATGATGGTATTAAGGCTCCCCTTCAATCCCCTGCAAAGGGCAGAAGAGGTGGAGGAGCTGGTAATGAAGGGCCAGAAGAGGAAGTATTACAGGTTCAGGCCAGCCCGCTATTATGGGGGGATCGCCACTGCTGACTTGGTGGGATGCAACCTTCTCTGCGCCTATTGCTGGAATTACGACAGAAATTTGGAGCCATCCAAATGTGAAGGCTGGTATTATAGCCACACGGAGGTCGCCGAAAGACTCCTGGCCATTGCCAGAAGGAAGGGTTTTAACCGAATAAGGTTAACTGGAGCAGAACCAATCTTGGGCGAAAGATCCCTTGACACCTCTTAGGCGTGCTGGAAGAATATATGGCTAAAGGCCCGAAGGTCAGATGAATAAAAAAGGGCAAAGTTACGTCAATATAGATGAAAAAAATTTCCTTGACAAGAAGGGATCTTGCATTATAAATCTTGCCGAGAGATTAACAGGAAAGGGGGGTAAAATATGAAGAGATGGGTTTATATGGTTGTAGCGGTGGTGTTCTTGGCGGGAGGGCTCCTTAGCATTGCCCTTGCCGGGCCCGAGATGGTCAAAATTGAAAACAAGTATACTAAGCGTCTGAAGAAGCCCGTCACCTTCACCCACAAGAAACATGCGGTAACATACAAGATAGCCTGCACCGAGTGCCACCACGAGTGGAAAAAGCAAGAGAGAAAACAACCCCAGAAGTGTGCCGCATGCCACAAGGAAAAGAAAGAGGGAAAAAAATTGGGGCTTAAAAGGGCCTATCACAAGAACTGCCAGGGATGCCATAAGGCATTGAAAGCCCAAGGGAAGAAGACCGGTCCCACTACCAAGTGTAGCGGCTGCCACCCCAGGAAAAAATAGCTGATCCAAAAAGATTCGTGAACCTTTAAGGAGGGGGAGAGAAAATCCCCCCTCCCCTTATCTCCATAACTGTGACGATGGTAAAACTCCATATCGAAGATGCCACTAAGGCCCTCAATGCCTTAAGGTCTTTACAAGATTATACCCCTCCTTTTGAGATCGTGGGCAATTATCGACTAATAGACGATGGAGATAGTCCCGAGGCAACCATCATCCTGCGTGCTAACGGCAATGAAATGCATGAGGCATCTACTGGTGTGGGCCCGGTGGACGCTTTGGCCAAGGTTCTAAAGAAATCCCTCACTCCTCTCTTCCCCGAACTGGAGCAGGTAAGGTTGATCGATTTCAGCTCTCGGATCTTCGACCCGCACTCAGGCACCGAGGCTCGCGTGGAGGTCCAGATTACCTTCAGCAATGGGAAAGAGATTTGGCGGGTGCAGGCCTTCTCTGAGAACATAAACAAGGCCTCCTTTTTGGCGCTGGTAGATGGTTTTGAGTATGCTATCCTCATCTCACGGGGAGAGAAATAGCGCCCTTTTCCTAAAGATCAGGCGCCCTGAGCCGATATGGCTAAGACCAAAACCCCACCTTTATGTTTAGGACCACCAATTAAGAAGACCCCACCTTTCTTAAGCTTGGCCTTGGTCTTGAAGATCTCCTTCCCCTCTCGCAGGATTTTTACGATAATTTCCACACTTCCCTTTCGTTCCCGGAGTAATTTGAGGCGCAAATCCCTTCCTTTAGTCAGAGGAAGCTGCTTTACTTGGCCCTGAGTAAGGAAAAAGGAACGTTCTTGAAGGAGTCTATAAGAGGAATAATTAAACAAATCATTCAATTTTCTTTGAATATCCTGCAACCCATTATCCACACCGCTGCCTTTGTGGGAGGCCAGAACAACCCTGACCCCTATTTTCACTTCCTCCCCATGGGCCAGCAAAGGGTAGGGTAAAAGGGAAAACAAACCCACTAGGGCAAAAAAGGCCAACTTTTTCATTCCACCCCCTCCTTGTTATTCTTCTGCCTCGAATAGCCAAATGACTGTCATTCCTTCCTCCCCTTGGAAAATCATCACCGGATGCTCGCTTTCTATCGACTCCACCTCCACGGGTGGCGATGGAGCGGTCGTCACCAGGGGAATGATGAACAAAAGGATTGCCAGAAGGGCCAGCCCCCATGCAAGGGTCCTGAGGGGTCGAAAGGGGGGAAGGAGGTTTCTCACTGGCCACCAGATCCTTTCTTTTAGGGTAGGAGGGGTCAACCCCTCTGTTATCCTATCCCAAGCCACTTGCAGCTGTTCATTAACTAGCCCTTCCTCCATTGCCTCTCGCAGGATTTTACGCAGGGTACAGAGTTCTTCCAATTCCTTTTGGCAGCGAGGACAACTCCAAAGGTGTTCTTCCACTGCATCTATTTGTTCCGCGCTAAGTTCTCCGTCTAAATATCCCTCCAGAAGAGGGGTGAAACGAGCGCAACCATGCATCTAGCCCCCTCCTTTTAGGTAAGGTTCTAGGGCCCGGCGCAGACCTTCCCTTGCATAGTGAAGCCTAGACATGACTGTGCCTAATCGGCAGCCCATTATCTCTGCTATCTCCCTGTATGATAGTCCTTCCACCTCCCTTAACAGTACTATCGCCCGGTGTTGGGCAGACAGCAAGGCCATGGCTCTATGGATTTGTTCATTAAGCTCTTTGCGCAACAAGGAGGAATCAGGTCCCCCTTCATCGGGGGGATCAGATGCCTCTTTTGGCTCTGGATTTGCTACCCAGTGCCGTCGAAAGTCGAGGGCGAGATTAACGGCAATCCGGTAAAGCCATGTATAAAAAGAGGAAGCCATCCGGAAACTTTTGATGGAACGATACGCCTTAATGAACACCTCCTGGGTTAATTCCAGGGCATCCTCATGATCCCCTACCATGCCGTAAAGGAGGCTATAGATCCTCCTTTCATAGGGAGCCATGAGGTCTTTAAACGCTTCCGTTTCACCCTTTTGTACTCTCTCTATCAGTTCCCTTTCATTCAAAGGCGGTCTCAAATAAATTAGATGTAGGTCCTTGAGAGTTATTCACGTCTCTTTCTCTTTTCCCACTGCGTCTCGGCATCAGATGGCCTGATATAAATGGGTACCAATGAGGAGATATCATCTATTTTCCCTTCCTTGATGCGCTGCAAACCAAGCTCGGCTACTGTGGTGCCTCGGAGAAACATCAGGTGAGGGGGGGCGAAAAGGGCCCTTTTACCCAATTTCTCCTTGATGAGCTGCCCATATACCCTCGCCCCATCGCCAAGGAAGATAGTCTGTTGAGGAGGGATCCCCTCGAGCATAGCCGATGGAGAAAGGGCTCGATAAGAGGTTAGTCTTCTCATTCTCCTGTCTCCCTCATTCTCGTATAGGGCTGTGTATACCTCTCCTCTTCTGGCATCCAAGAAGGGACAAATTAGGTAGGGGGTAAAGGGAATGTTATAAGCGAGGGCATCTAGGGTAGGGACTCCTACTACTGGCTTTTCAGCCGCTAGGGCCAGGCCCTTGACTGTGCTCAACCCTACCCTGAGTCCGGTGAAGGAACCTGGTCCCAGGGAGACAGCCAATCCATCTATCTCTTTTAGATCTAACCTGGCTTCCCTCAGCAGGGTCTGGATGGAAGGGATCAATCGTGTAGAGTGGGTCTCATCACAGCAAAGGACGTGTTCGGCTACTATTTGGTCACCGTCGATTAACCCGATACTGCCGCAACTGGTCGATGTATCGATCCCCAAGATCCTCATCACTTAGTCCCATGTGGAATGATCCTCATGATGTCGTTATAGAAGGCAAAGACCATCAGTAGAATGATAATGATTAATCCGATTTGTTGGGCCAGCTCCAGTTTCTTCACACTTAAGGGCCTCCCGATTATTGACTCCAGGGTCAGAAACAGGAGGTGGCCGCCATCGAGGATGGGGATGGGGAATAGGTTTAAGATACCCAGGTTGATGCTTAATACAGCCGTGAAGAAGATGAGGCTGAGAAGACCTTCTTTAGCCTGCTTGCCAGCCATCTGGGCAATAAGAATAGGCCCCCCGATGGTCTTGGCTGGGATGACTCGCTGGATGATTTTGACAATACTTACCACCACTAGTTTGGTGACATGCCAGGTTTGGTAAAAGCCTTTGGCGACCGCCTTGTGGATAGGTTCCCTTTTGAGCATGGCCTCTCCTGAAGGGACGATCCCGATTTGATATGTCTTCGTCTTCTCTCCGAAGATATTTTTCCCCGTTACGGCCCTAGGGGTTACTTTTATTTTAATTATTTCTTCCCCTCTCCTAAGGGTAAGTAAAAGTTCTCTTCCTTCACTTTTTGGGATTACCGAGAGGAGATCGGCCCATTTGGTTATCCTCTCCTTGTCTACCTTCAATACCACATCACCAGGCCTCACCCCCGCTTGTTGGGCAGGGAAACCATCTACGACCTTCCCCACCACCGGGGACAGCTGAGGGATCCCCACAAAAAACAGCGTGGAGAAGATGAAGGCTGCAAATAGCAGGTTGGCCAGAGGTCCAGCTATGACTATGGCCATCCTGCGGCGCACGGGTTGGTGCCGAAAGGTCCTTGCCTCTTCCTGTTTCGGGACCTTTTCTCCAGGATCATCCCCTAGGAGTTTCACATAGCCACCAAGGGGGAGGGCGGATATCATATATTCTGTTTCCCCCATCTTCTTGCTGATAAGTTTAGGGCCAAAACCGAGGGAGAACTTCAATACCTTCACCCCCCTTAGCTTGGCGACGAGGAAATGCCCTAATTCATGGATGAAGATCAGCACCCCCAGCACCCACAAAAAAGCCAAGATATGGATCATCGGGACACCTCTTGGATAAAGTCTTGCGCCTTTGCCCTGGCCCAGCGGTCCGCCTGCAGGGCATCTTCTACCCCTTCTAGTGGGGTTGCCATATGTCCGCTCATGGTGTGGTCTACCACTTGGGGTATTTGGTCGAAGCTAATCCTGCCTTTCAGAAAGGCCTCCACCGCCATCTCATTAGCAGCGTTAAGCACGGCCGGTAAGGTACCCCCTACTTCTAAGGCTCGATAGGCCAGTCTCAGCGAGGGGAATTTTTCATAATCAGGAGGGGTGAAAGTCAAGTTGGAGAGCTCGATCAAATTAAGCGAGGGGAGGTCAACCTGTAATCTTCTGGGGTAGGAAAGGGCATAGGCAATGGGGATTCTCATATCTGGGATACTGAGCTGGGCGATGATAGAGCTGTCTACATATTCTACCATGGAATGGATCACCCCCTCGGGATGGATCAAGATCTCAATTCTCTCCAGAGGCACCTGAAATAACCAGTGGGCCTCAATGACCTCCAACCCCTTGTTCATCAAGGTGGCAGAATCCACTGAAATCTTCGAACCCATCTGCCATACAGGGTGGGCCAAGGCCTCTTGGGGACTTACCTTCTTTAATTCCGCAGGTGATAGGGAGTAGAAAGGTCCCCCAGAGGCCGTCAAGATGATCTTTCGCACCCCTTCTCCCCCCCTTTTCCCACCCAGGGCTTGAAAGATGGCACTGTGCTCGCTATCGATAGGTAATATATTCACACCCTTCTCCTGTGCCCTCTTTATGACGATCTCCCCCGCCATTACCATCGATTCCTTATTTGCAAGGGCGATATCTTTGCCCTCCTCTATAGCTGCAAGCAATGGAAGAAGCCCCACCGACCCCACTACCGCCGAGACCACCATCTCCACTTCTGGAAAGGTAGCGGCAAGAATGAGCCCCTCTTCTCCATAGACCACCTTCACCCCTTCCCCTCGAAGATCATTTTGAAGGAGTTGAGCTAATTCTCGATTTAGGACAGAGACAAGTTGAGGCCTGAACTTTTTGACCTGCTTGCGCAGCAGTGGCACGTTAGCCCCTGCGGAAAGGGCAACGACGTCAAACTCCCCCTTGAATCGCTCCACAATATCTAGGGTATTTACCCCGATAGACCCCGTAGATCCCAGGATGGCCAGTCGCTTCATATTGCCCCAGCGTAGATCTTATAGATCAAAAAGTAATAGAGAAAAGGGGAGGAGAAGAGGAAGCTATCTAACCGGTCAAGCATCCCCCCGTGCCCGGGAATAAGGGCACCTGAATCCTTCACATTGGCCCCTCTCTTGATCATCGATTCGGATAAATCCCCTAATTGTCCGAATAGGGCAATACCTGACCCCACCACAATGGCATCTCTGGCGGCCAATGTTGTCAAAAACAGGGTTTTGAAGGCAAAAATTGAGACTATAGCCCCTACAAAGCAACCTAAAAACCCCTCTATTGTCTTTTTGGGACTAATCTGTGGACAAAGCTTATGTCTCCCCCAAAGGGAGCCAACAATGAGGGCAAAGGTGTCCCCAGCCCATACAGTGGCAACAAGTAAGAGTACCCAGATGAGCCCTTTGGGTAATTTATTGATCAAGGTGATATGGGACAGAAGGAAGGGGATGTAGACGATGCCGAAGAAGGTGACTCCAATTCGGTTCGGCAGGGTGGATAGATCTGAGCTCAGCAGTGGATAACCGAGGAAGAGGATCAACAAGATCACCCCAAGAATGGAGACAACAGCCTCATATGAGGCCCATTGAAAGACTCCGCAGAGGATCGTCCCCATGACCACAGCACCAATCTTTCCCCCTCTGCCTTGATCAGGCAGGGTTAGATTGTAAAACTCGTAAAGCCCAAGGATGGCAGCTACGGAAACCATTATATAGAGGGTATAGTGAGGGCCGAAGACGATCAACAATGTCAGCGGTGGTATTATAATCAATGCGGAGAATATCCTTTTGGTCACCTTAAAGACCCTTAATCCATCTAGCTGAAAGGCTCTTGTCATGCAGGTGTGAAACTGCCCCGGATTTGAGAGGTAGTGAGGCCAAAGCGCCTCTCCCTCCTCTGGTATTCAAGCAAGGCCTGAATAAGTTCCTCCTTACCAAAGTCAGGCCATAAAGTCTTGGTGAAATAGAGCTCCGTATAGGCGATCTGCCACAGCAGGAAGTTGCTAATACGCAGCTCCCCGCTGGTGCGAATCAATAGGTCTGGGTCCGGAAGGTCTCTGGTAAAGAGATATCTGGAGAAGGTCTCCGGTGTGATATCATCCCTGCTGATCTTTCCTTGCTCTACTTCCTCAATAATCTTCCTTATCCCAGCAACTATCTCTGAGCGCCCCCCGTAGCTGAGGGCCAGGTTGAGGATTAGACCGTCTTTGTGGCGGGTCATCTCCACCGTCTCCTTGAGGATCTCGAGAATAGGGGTGGGTAGGTCTTCTAAGTCCCCGATAGCATTAAGGCGGATGTTTTTCTCCAATAGCTCCTTCCTCTCCTCTACCAGGTATCTTTGCAAAAGTCGCATCAGCTCATTTACCTCTTCGCGTGGGCGTCGCCAATTTTCCTTGGAGAAGGCATATAGTGTGAGAATTTTGATCCCAAGTTCACCGCATGTCTCTACCACCTCTTTGACCGCTTCTAACCCCTTTTGATGTCCTTTAACCCTAGAGAGACGCTTATTCTGTGCCCAACGACCGTTTCCATCCATGATTATGGCTATATGACGGGGTAACTTTTTCAGATCGAGTTTTTCCACTTTCTTTGCTGCACTTCTTTATGTAGGATTACGGTGAATCAATGAGTTGAGATAAATTTAACATAACTCTTGAGGCATTGCAATGAAGGAGGCCTTGGGGGTCCTTTTCAGAATTACCCTCGTAAAGAAGGGAGAGGGGAGCAGAAATCTCTGCTCCCTCCTACCTAAACTTCAATAACCGCATCTACCGGACATACCTCAGCACATGTCCCACATTCGGTGCACTCATCCTGATTTATGACATATTTGTCCTCACCCTCCTCGATGGCACCTGCAGGGCATTCCTCGGCACAGGTCCCGCAGGCCACACACTCATCCGTGATCTCATAGGGCACATCTATCACCTCCTTTTTTAAATCTCCATTATTTCCTTTTCCTTTGCCTCTATTAACTCATCAATCTGCTCAACGAATTTATCGGTGACTTTCTGCACTTGCGCTTGCCATTTATGCAGGTCATCTTCTGAGATCTCCTTCGCTTTTTCCATCTTGCGCAGTTTTTCAATGGCCTCTCTCCTAATATTGCGTACCCCAATCTTGCCGTTTTCCCCCATCTTTTTGACCACCTTTACCAACTCCTTTCTGCGCTCCTCGGTTAGCCTGGGGACAGTAATGCGGATCACTTTACCGTCGTTTACCGGGGTCATGCCCAAATCGGATTTTAAAATTGCCCTCTCAATATCGCCGATTAAGGAGGTATCCCAAGGCTGGATAACGATGAGCCTGCTCTCGGGCACCGAAAGGGTGGCTACCTGATTAAGGGGAGTAGGGGTCCCGTAATAGTCCACCTTAATATCGTCCAAGATGGTCAAGGAAGCCCTGCCGGTACGCACCTTCCCCAGTTCCTTCTCGAGGGAAGAGAGGGCCTTTTTCATCTTTGTCTCACAATCTTTAATGACCTTCGGCTCCATAGGATCACCCACCTATTAATGTACCTTCCTTTTTTCCCAAGACTATCCTCTTCATATTCTCCCTGACCCCAATATTAAATACCACAAGGGGAATTTGATTATCCATACAGAGGGAGATAGCGGTGGAGTCCATTACCCGTAATCTCCTTTGTAACACCTCCTGGTACGATATACGGTCAAATTTCACCGCTGCTGGATTTTTCACGGGGTCAGAATCATATACACCATCCACCTTAGTGGCCTTGAGGATTATCTCCGCCCCTATCTCCAAGGCTCGCAAGGAGGCAGCGGTATCCGTGGTGAAAAAGGGGCTGCCTATTCCTCCGGCGAAGATTACTACCTTTTGTTCCCTCAAGTCCCTTAAGGCGTGGGCGCACACATAAGGCGCCACAATACCTTCTATCGGTAAGGCAGATTGCAAAGAGGTGGGAATCTCCATCTCCTCCAACACATCCCTGAAGGCCAGAGCGTTGATGATAGTGGTCAGCATCCCCACCTGATCCGCCGTTACCCTCGTTATGCCATACTCAGTGGCCTGTGCCCCCCGGATAAGATTTCCCCCACCGATCACCAAGGCTATTTCTATCCCCAACTCCCTCAGGTCTTTGATCTCTTTTGCCAAATTCCGCAGGGTAACAGGATCAATTCCCATCCCCCTCTGCGCTGTCATCACTTCGCCGCTCAGCTTTATCAGTATCCGTTTATATATCGGCCTATCTCTCATTTGGGATGGTCGATGATAGGGGAGATATGGACGGCTCCCCTATAGGACCTCGCTTAGTTGGTACCTGGTAAAGCGTCGTACGGTTATATTCTCTCCCAGCTTGGCTATAGCAGAGGAGATGAGATCTTTGACGGTGATTTCAGGATCTCTTATATAGCCTTGTTCCAACAAGCAATTTTCCGCAAAAAATTTTTTCATCCTTCCCTCTACGATTTTCTCTATCACCTTTTCCGGTTTACCGGATGCCGCTGCCTCGGCCCGTAGGATCTCCTTCTCTTTCTCTATAACCTCCGCAGGGACGTCTTCCCGTTTGATGTACAAGGGATTCATGGCGGCGATGTGCATGGAGATCTCTTTTACTAAGTTTTGGAACTCCTCGGTCCTTGCCACAAAATCTGACTCACAATTCACCTCCACTAGAACCCCTATCTTCCCTCCAGCGTGGATATAAGAGCCGATAAGGCCCTCAGCAGTTGCTCGATCTGCTTTTTTTGCTGCCTTGGCCAACCCCTTCTTACGCAAGAAGTCGATGGCCTTATCTATATTTCCTGCGCACTCCAGTAAGGCTTTCTTGCAGTCCATCACCCCAGCGCCTGTCCTCTGCCTTAGCTCCTTAACAGCAGCGGCAGATATCTCCATATCCGCAGCCCTCCTCATCTTTTTTTACTTTTACAGCACTAGGCCTCCTCTTCATAGTAGAATGCCTCTTCTTCTGCCTCTTCCTTTTCCTCCCCCTCTACCTCCTCCTGGGCAGAAGCAGCCTCTGCTGCTGGCATTTCTCCTTCCATTTCTCCTTGCAGTTCCTCTTCGCGGAGTCTTTTGCCTTCAATTACCGCATCGGCGATCTTAGAGGAAAAGAGGCGGATAGCCCTTATGGCATCATCGTTGCCTGGAATCACATAGTCTATCTCGTCTGGATCACAGTTGGTATCCACAATGGCCACTGTGGGAATATCTAATTTTCTAGCTTCGCTCACTGCTATCTTTTCTCGCTTGGGGTCAACGACGAAGAGGGCTCCTGGGAGCTCATCCATATCCTTGATCCCCCCCAAAGATTTCTCAAGTTTTGCTCTCTTTTTTTGCAATCTTAAGAGTTCTTTTTTGGGAAGACGTTGGAATTCTTCGTCTTCCTCTAATTTTTCCAGTTCCTTTAGTTTTTCTATACTCCTTTTTATGGTCTGAAAATTGGTGAGAGTACCTCCCAACCAGCGATGATTTACATAAAACATACCGCAGCGAGTCGCCTCTTCATAGATGGCCTCTTGGGCTTGTCTCTTCGTACCTACAAAGAGAATCTTCTTCCCTTTGGCCACAGTGTCTCTGATAAACTCATAGGCCACATCCAAAAGTTGAACGGTTTGCTGTAGGTCCAAGATATAGATGCCATTTCTCGCCCCGAAAATGTAAGGTTTCATTTTGGGGTTCCAGCGCTTCGTCTGATGGCCGAAGTGGACCCCCGCCTCTAGAAGTTCTTTCATGGTAACGACGGACATAAATACCCCCTTTGGTTTTTATCTTCCGCCTCCCTCTTCTCGTTTGGAACCTTCTCAGGCACCCCCAAATCGATCAGGAGACGTGTTTAATGAAGATGACCTTTAACATAACCCCCTATGTTTTGCAAGAGGAAATTTGGTCTTTGGCTTTCTTGAAAAACCCCCCTCCTTCTGGTATATTGTGTAGATCAAAAGGGATAAATTTTATAGACGATATGCACAAGATCATTTAAGTTTCATTTTTCTCTTGGTTGCGTAGGCCATTGAAGATAACGCCAAAGATCATCGACCGCTATATATTGAAGGAAATCTTGGTTCCTGCGGGAATAGGTGTGGGGGTGTTTACCTTTGTCTTCTTGGTGAGCAAGTTATTTCGGGTAACGGAGATGGTGGTGGACAAGGGAATTCCCCTGGGGTATGCGATAAAACTCTTTTTGTGTCTCATCCCGGCCTTTCTGGTTTTTGTCATCCCCATGGCCTTCTTATTGGGGGTCCTCTTGGCCCTGGGAAGATTGTCCGCTGATAATGAGCTCATTGCCCTCAAGACATCGGGAGTAGGGCTCTATCGATTGAGTCCCCCGGTAATCGTCCTGTCCTTGTTTACCTTCCTGCTCACCTCCTTTTTGTTGTTTTATGCCGTCCCTTGGGGGAGCAGGAATTTTCAGGAAACCCTTTTTAGGCTTGCCGAGACGAAGGCGAAGCTCGATGTAAAGGAACGGGTTTTCAACGCCCCCTTTGGCGGTTTTGTGATCTATGTGAATAAGCTCTCCCAGGGAGGGAAGGTGTTGGAAGGGGTTATGATCTACGATGAGAGGGACCCTAAAATCAATAGCACCATTCTCGCCCGTAAGGGATATCTTATTTCAGATCCACAAGCCCAAAAGTTGATTTTAAACCTCTTCGACGGTAGCATCCACTCCAAAGAGGTAAAGGGCGAGGCCTATCGCACCATCCACTTCAACACCTATCAGTTTATCCTATCCCTAAAAGAGGAAATAGCAAAGGCGCGCAAAAGGGGAAGGGTGAGGATGCTGGAGAAGGAGATGTCCATCGGGGACTTGCGAAAGAAGATCAATAGGTTGCGCAAATTGGGGATCAACGTCCGTCCTCAACTAGTGGAGTTACATTTCAAATTTGCCATTCCCTTTGCCGCTCTGATCTTCGGCTTGGTGGGAATTCCTTTGGGGGCGCAGCGGACGCAATCGGGGAGATCTTGGGGATTTGTCCTTAGTCTTTTTATTCTGCTGTTGTATTATGTTTTATACTGTGTAGGGAAGGATTTGGGCAGCAGCGGGGCCATTTCTCCTTTGTTGGCCGCTTGGTTCCCCAATATCCTATTGGGGTCTCTAGGTGTTTACCTCTTAGTAAAGACGGCGAGAGAATCCCCTATGCGGATACTCATATTGGGGGAAAAGGCGATGGAATTCTTGCAAAAGAAATGGAAGAGATTTTCCCGGGAGATATAGATCCAAATACATTCAACTTTCTTTGCCCTTCGCCGGGAGGGAAGGGATGACACTGCTGGGATCTAGAGGGCCAAAGATAATCACCCGTTATATCATCAAAGAGTTTTTGAAAATCCTCTCCTTAGCGGTATCTACCTTTTTATTGATCTTTTTTGTAGTGGAGCTTTTCGAAAGGATTAATGTCATAATCGTCCATAAAGCCCCGTTTTATCTGCTGCTGAAGTATTTCCTCTATACCATCCCCCCCTTTCTTTCTCAAACCCTTCCCTTCGCCACCCTCTTGGCTACCTTGATCACCCTCGGGATCCTCTCGCGCAACAACGAAGTCGTAGCCATGAAGGCCCATGGAATCAGTGCTTACAGGATTATCTTCCCTCTCTTTATATTGGCCCTCTCGGTCACTGCCTTTATCTTTTTCTGTAACGAGACTATTGTCCCTTATTCTGTTTATAAAGCACATTATATATGGTCGGTAAAGATAAAAAAGGAGGAAGAACGGGCCTTTTTTAAACTTAACAAGATCTGGTATCGGGGCGAAGGCGTCATCTATAATATTAGACTCCTTGAGTCCGAGAATGATATACTAAAAGGGGTGACCATCTATCGGTTTGACAAGGAGTTCACCCTCCGCCAGCGGATAGACGCCCGTGAGGCCCACTGGAGAGGGAAGGGATGGACATTCTATCAGGTGGTCATCAGGGACTTTTCCCCCGCAGGGGAAGTACTGACCAGCACATATGAGCAAAAGGATATATTCATACCCGAAAGGCCCGAGGATTTTAAAAAGGGTATGAAAGATCCGGAAGAGATGAGTTATCGAGAGCTTAGGGGTTACATAGATAGGCTCAGGAGGGAGGGGTACGACTCCAGTCGTTATGTCGTTGACCTTCATGCCAAGGTGGCCTTCCCGTTTTTGAGCCTAATTATGGTCTTGATTGGAGCTCCTCTGGCCTTGATGGCAGGGCAGGGCCGCGGTGGGGGGATAGCTCAGGGAG
>QMLM01000018.1 GCA_003646745.1 Deltaproteobacteria bacterium
GCTGCAAGCAGCAAGGGCACTTATGTTCTCTAAGGGCTACCGAGCTACTGGCGAATGGCAGCATGCAATCACTATCCGATTTGCCCAAATAACCCTGGGGGATTTTGTTAATGCAATTTCTGAAATGCTTAAGTCTTGAACCACAGTAAAAGAAATTATGTTCAAACTACATTTGAGTGTTTGCAGGAACGATTTGTATTTCGCCACTTTTTAGATATCCCGCAAGCCAAGGTCTTGTGGGGTGAATTAGTATTATATCATCATCGATGGGGGTCCAGGTGGATTTTAGGATATGTTCAGGGGTAAGGGTTAAGTCGATAGTGGCTTTGGCTTTGTTAGTTTGCCTTAAAACTGCTCGGGCATAAAACGGAGAGGAACATGTTCGAGAAAAAAAGAGGGCTTCGTTGCCCCCAGTGTGGTGCGTTAGTTAAGGAATACCGCAATCCCTTCCCCACAGTAGATATCATCATCGAAAAAGAGAAGGGGGTTGTCCTTATCCTTCGCCGAAATGAACCCCGACAATGGGCTCTACCAGGGGGGTACTGCGATTATGGAGAGAGCTTGGAGGAAGCGGCGATAAGGGAGGCCCGCGAGGAGACCGGTCTTGAAGTAGAGCTTCTGGAGCAATTCCATACCTATTCAGATCCCCAGCGTGACCCACGGCAACACAATATCACCACCGTTTATATCGCTAGAGCCAAAAGAGGGAGGCTTCAAGCCCAAGATGACGCCCAGCAGATAGGGATATTTTCTGAAGAGGAATTACCGCTTCAGCTTGCCTTTGACCATGCCCAGATATTAAAAGACTATTTTACATATAAAAGGACGGGCAGACGCAGAGCCCTCTAATCCAACGCCGTCAGGGCCTCCTTTATTCTCCTTACCCCCTCTTGTATGACATCAGGGGAGATGGGATAGGATAGACGCAGATATCCCTCCACCCCAAAATCGACCCCTGGTACCACCGCCACCCGTACTTCATCGAGGAGATAACTGGCTAACTGAGAAGAATTTTCGATCCGATTTCCCTTAAAATTTTTGCCGAGATAGGCCCCTACATTGGGAAAGACGTAAAAGGCCCCAACCGGCTTGTAACAGGAAACACCCTCTATGGAGGTGACCATCTCACAGATAAGATCCCTTCGCCTTTGGTACTCCTGAACCATGGCCGGGATTCCTTCTTGGCTTCCCAGCAAGGCAGCCGTGGCCCCTTTCTGAGCGAAGGAGGTAGGATTGGAGGTACTCTGGCTCTGGATGCGAGTCATGGCCTCAATGAGCTCGCGAGGCCCCGCCGCATATCCAATCCTCCAGCCCGTCATGGAGTAAGTCTTGGAGACACCATTGACAAGGATGGTGACCTCCTTTACCTCTTCACTGAGGGAGGCGATGCTCACATGTTTAAAGCCGTCGTAAACTATCTTCTCGTAGATCTCATCGGAGATGATATATATATTGTGCCGCAGGGCCACTTCAGCCAATTCTTCCAGTTCCTGGCGGGTGTAAGCAGTACCAGTGGGATTTGAGGGAGAGTTAATGATTACTGCCTTGGTCTTGGGGGTTATCGCCTCTTTCAAGGCCTCAGCCGAAAGCTTGAATCCCTCTTCTTCTGAGGTGGGGATAGTGACCGCCTTTGCCCCTGCCAACATGACTATGGGAGGATAGGAGACCCAATAGGGAGCAGGGATGATCACCTCATCACCCTCATCTAATATGGCTTGGGCCAAGTTGTAAAGAACGTGTTTTCCCCCACACGAGACCAGTATTTGTTCTCTTTGGTAATTTAGTCCATTTTCCCTTTTTAGCTTTTCGACTATAGCTTCCTTTAACTCATCTATACCACCAACTGGGGTATATTTGGTAAAGCCTTCCTGCAAGGCCTTAATAGCAGCGTCCTTTATGTGTTGGGGGGTATCGAGGTCAGGTTCCCCCGCGCCAAAGCTGATCACATCGATCCCCTGGGCACGCATGGCCTTTGCCTTAGCCGTAATTGCAAGGGTGGAAGAGGGTTTGATCTCTTGGGCCCTGCGGGATAACTTCATAGAGTTTCACCTCCTAAGGAGAGCTTTTAACATATTTCTTCCTCCGGTGCAAGGACAGAAAGTTGCTTCCCCCTATTGCTTATCCCTACTAAAAGACATATAATTATCAGCCAAAAATTCCAAAGGGGTATGGATGATCAAAAAGTGCATCCTCTTTGACTTAGATAACACCCTTTATCCGAGAGAATGTGGGTTGTTTCGCCTTATCGAGGGCAGGATCATTGAGTACCTTAGGCTCAAGCTGGGCCTAGCTCTTGGAGAGGCTGTTGCCTTGAGGCAAAGATATCTTAAAGAATATGGACTTACCCTCATTGGGTTGATGAACCATTATAAAATAGATCCTCAAGACTATCTAGATTTTGTCCACGATATAAGTATAGATGGAGTCATCAGCGAGGACAGGAGACTTGCTCAGCTTATGACACGCATCCCCGTAGCAAAAGCCATATTCACTAACGGCACGCAGCAGCATGCAAGACGCATCTTGCGCTCCCTCGGGATCGAACCATTCTTCCCTTATATCTTCGATATTGCCTTTATGGATTATAAACCCAAACCTCACCCCTCCTCTTTTCAAAAAGTGCTGGACTATATGGATGTTAGGGCAAAGGAGTGCCTTATGGTGGATGACCATCTACCCACTCTCTCTGCAGCCAAGAGATTGGGGATGACGACCATATATGTGGGAAGGGGAGAAGGGGGCGGGGCTGATTACAAAATAAGGGAGATAAAGGATATAGAAGGTATCCTAAAAGACCTTCAACTCCTCAACATAGGAGATGGGAGATGATCACTAAGGAGATAGAGGTAATGACCAACAAAAGAACGGAGCTGGTCGATATTACACCCCAAGTGGAAAAGGTGGTAAGGGAATCGGGGGTAGCAGATGGTGTTTGCTTCCTTTATGTACCCCATACCACGGCGGCGGTGACCGTCAATGAGAACGCCGATCCTAGTGTAAGGGCTGACATCGTTGACAAGTTAAGCCAACTTGTCCCGGCTGGGGATCGTTACCGTCACCTGGAAGGCAACGCCGATGCCCACATAAAGGCGACCCTGGTGGGTCCCTCAGAGACCATCTTGGTAATGGGGGGAAGGTTATCGGTAGGGACCTGGCAGGGGGTGTTTTTTTGCGAGTTCGACGGTCCCCGCCGCAGAACAGTATTGGTCAAAGTATTTTGATCAGTGCATCTTTGCTGACGAAAGGAAGGGTATGGAAGGATTATATCTGGTAACAGGAGGGGCGGGTTTTATCGGGTCCCATATTGTGGAGGAACTGGTCAGGTTGGGAAAGCGAGTCAGAGTTATAGATAACCTATCCACCGGCAAGAGAGAAAACCTTCAAGGCCTAATGGAGAAGATAGAGTTTATGGAGGGAGATCTCAGGGATCTGGATGTGGCCGAAAAGGCGGTACAAGGGGTTGATTTTGTCTTGCATCAGGCAGCTATCCCCTCCGTCCCCAGATCTATAGAGGATCCCAAGGGAATCACCGAGCACAATGTCAATGGTACCTTACATCTGCTCTTGGCTGCCCACAATGCCAATGTGAGGAGGGTAGTTTATGCTTCATCCTCCTCGGTCTATGGCAACTCCCCTCTTCTGCCTAAGGTGGAGGATTTCCCTCCTTCCCCCCTTTCCCCCTATGCTGCTTCCAAGATTGCCGGTGAATATTATTGCCGGGCCTTTTATCATGTCTATGGTCTGGAAACGGTTTGTCTACGCTATTTTAACGTCTTCGGCCCCAGGCAAGATCCCCACTCCCCATACGCCGCCGTCATCCCTAAATTTATAACCCAGGCTCTAAGCAGGAAGCCCCTGGTGGTATATGGGGATGGAGAACAGACCAGGGATTTCTCATTCGTGGCCAATGTAGTTCAGGCCAATCTGCTAGCCTGCGAGGCCGAAGGGGCGGCAGGAGAGACGATAAATGTGGGATGTGGGCAAAAGATATCCATAAACCAACTGGTAGAGGAGTTAAGGAAGATCATCGATGCAGATCTGGTGGTTGAATATAGCTCACCTCGCCCCGCAGATGTGAGACACTCCCTAGCCAGCATAGAACGGGCGAGAAAACTATTGGGATATGAGCCTGCGGTCTCTTTTTCCGATGGGTTACGCAAGACAGTGGCTTGGTTTGAAGGAAATTCGTCTCATGGATATCGTTAAGAATATCCTTACCGTTGATGTAGAGGAGTGTTTCCACAGAAACGACTTTCCCCTATCCAGGCAACAGAGGGACTTTTTAGGCAGCAGGGTGATGGAACAAACTGAGCGAGTTGTCTCCCTGCTGAAGGCCTATGGACAAAGTGGCACCTTTTTCGTACTCGGTGAGGTTGCCGAACTTTACCCTCAATTGGTGAAGGGGCTGGCAAGAGAGGGTTTTGAGGTTGCTCTACACGGCTATCACCACCGACTTGTTTATGAGCAAAAAGAAGAGGAGTTTCGTCATGAGCTTCAAAAAGCAAAGGTCCTGCTTGAACGTATCGCAGAGGAGGAGATCATCGGTTTTAGAGCCCCTTCTTGGTCCATTACCGAAAGGTCTCTTTGGGCACTGAAGATACTGGCCGATATGGGATTTAGATATGACTCAAGCATCTTGCCAGCCAAGGCCTATTTGGGCGGTATTCCTGGATCCTATCCCTGGATACATAAGAGGGAAGAAGCCGAGATCATAGAGGTACCCCCTTCTGTTATGGTAATAGGAAAATTACGCCTTCCCTTTTCGGGCGGATTGTATTTCAGGACGTTGCCTTATAATTTTATAAAATTTTGTATAAAAAAAATGAACAAAAAAGGGTTTCCTTCCGTTGTTTATCTCCACCCCTGGGAGCTGGATCCAGAGTTGCCTAGGTTAGGATTAGACTGGAGAGGGAGGTTTGCCCTCTATCATAATCTGGGTAAGGTGCAAGCAAAGGTGGAGAGGTTGCTCGGGGAATTTTCTTTCGGCCCAGTTTGTGAGGTATTGGCAGATGCAGATTCCTTTTGTAGATCTTAAGGCCCAGTATGATGATATCAAGGAGGAGCTTCAAGAGGCCATAGAAAGGGTCTTGATGAGTGGTGTCTTTGTGGGGGGTGAAGAGGTAGAGGAGTTTGAGAAGGAGTTTGCCAGTTATTGCGGCGTGAGATTTGCTATAGGGGTAGGCAGCGGTACTGAGGCCCTTCACCTCGCCCTTTTGGCCTGTGGGGTAGGCAGGGGGGATGAAGTGATAACTGTACCTAATACCTTTATCGCCACAACTGAAGCGATCACGCTGACCGGCGCCAGACCCATCTTCGTGGACATCGACCCAGCCAGTTACACCATCGATACCGCTCAGGTCGAGAGTGCCATCACTGAAAGAACCAAGGCCATCATCCCCGTACACCTGTATGGACAACCAGCAGATATGGAGCCCATCCTTGCCTTGGCCGAGAGGTATCATCTAAAGGTGATTGAAGATGCAGCCCAGGCTCATGGGGCAGAGTATAAGGGGAGAAAGGTGGGGAGCATGGGAGATGTAGCCTGCTTTAGCTTTTATCCCTCCAAGAACCTGGGTGCCTATGGCGATGGAGGAGCAGTGGTAACCGATGATAATTATATCGCCCAAAAGGTGAGGATGCTCAGAAATCATGGCAGCAAAAAGAAGTATACCCACGAGATAGAAGGTTTAAACTCCAGGTTAGATGCCATTCAGGCTGCCGTCCTGCGGGTGAAGTTGCGCTACTTAGACCAATGGAATCAGCAGAGAAAGGAAAGGGCCTACCTTTATGACCGCCTTTTGGAGGGCACACAAGGGGTGATAAGGCCAAAGGTCAGAGAAGACAGCACCCATGTCTTTCACCTCTATGTTATCAGGACGAAAAGGAGAGATCTCCTGCGGGAATATCTGGCGCAGAGGGGGATCTCCACTGGTATCCATTACCCCGTTCCGCTACACCTGCAGCCTGCATATAGCTACTTGGGGATAGGGGAGGGGGCCTATCCGATGACTGAGCAAGTAGCGAGGGAGATTCTGAGTCTGCCCATGTACCCTGAACTTAAAAAGAAAGAGGTAGAAGCGGTTGTGGGGGAGATAAAGGAGTTTTTGGGCCGATGGGAGTAGATTTGTCTTTTATCTTGGTCAACTGGAATACCAAGGAGCTTGTGCTAGGGGCGCTGCGTTCTATCTTCAGTACAGTAGGCGGCTATACCTTTGAGGTTTTGGTGGTGGATAATGGCTCAGAAGACGGGAGTCCTGAGGCGATAAAGGAAGCTTTTCCCCAGACCTATCTTATCATCAACGAGGAGAACTTCGGTTTCGCCAGGGCCATCAATCAGGCCCTGACACAAGCGACAGGTAGATATCTCTTTTTTCTAAACAGTGATGCTAGGTTAAAGGAAGGGGCGGTAGAGATACTGGTGACTTTTATGGAGGATAACCCTGATGTTGGCATAGCAGGGGGTCAACTGATCAATGAGGATGGCACAAGGCAAAATTCCATTGCCCCTTTCCCCTCCTTGGCCACCGAGCTGCTAAATAAGCGCCTTCTGAGGATGCTTTTCCCACGCAGATACCCGGGCAAAGAGAGGGATTATTCCTCCCCCATAGACGTCGAGTCCTTAGTGGGTGCCTGTATAATTGTGCGTCGTCAGGCCGTGGAGGAAGTAGGGGGGCTAGATGAAGGGTATTTCTTTTTTCTAGAGGAGACCGATTGGTGTCTTCGGATGAGGGATAAAGGTTGGCGGATATGTTTTGTGCCTCAGGCGCAGATCCTCCATCTTCAGGGTGCCAGCGTTGCAATGGCGAAGACAGAGGCCAAGATAGAGTTTTATCGTTCCCGCTATCTCTTCTTCGAAAAGCATAGGGGCAGAACGAGGACAGTGCTCTTAAAATCGGGGTTGATATTGCGCATGTTAGGGGGGATAGTTGGTAATTCCTTTCTGATCTGGAAGAGAAGGTATAGGAAGCGGTGCACGACGTGTTGCCGGCTTTTGCTATGGCACCTCAAGTTCTGCCCATCCAATGAGGGCTTGAGAGGGGTGAAAGATGTTAAAGCAACTCACCAAAAAAATTAACATAAATAGGCTACTGCATAGGTTTGCGAGGACCACCCTCTTGGTAGTGGGTGATGTCATGATCGACGAATTTATCTGGGGCAGGGTATCTCGAATCTCTCCCGAGGCCCCAGTGCCAGTGGTGGCCGTTACCAGTGATACCCTTCTGTTAGGGGGAGCGGCCAATGTGGTGAATAATGTTCATAGTTTGGGTGGTAGAGTCTTGCTGACGGGAGTCATTGGGAGCGATAGAATGGGAGAGAAGATGAAGGAGCTTTTGGCCGAAAAAGGGATAGATCTGGAAGGTATTGCAGTGGAACCTGAAAGACCCACCACAGTCAAAACGAGAATTATCGCCCACAATCAACAAGTAGTTCGCTTTGATAGGGAAAGCTTGGAGCCTATCCACAGGCAAAGTCAGCAAAAACTCCTCACTTATATAGATAGCTGCTGGGATAAAGTCGATGGGATCATTATCTCAGATTACGGCAAAGGGGTGATTACCCCGGGCCTGATGGGGTTTATCATGGATAAAAGAAAGGCCGATGACAAATTGGTGGCCGTAGATCCCAAGATGAACAATTTTGAGCTATACAGAGGGGTAACGGTTTTAACCCCCAATAGCAAAGAGGCCGAGGTGGCCGCAGGCAGGCAGATAAGGGATGAGGATTCTCTGAAAGAGGTGGGAAGGAATTTATTGGAAAGGTTTGCCAGCCAGGCGGTCCTTATCACCAGAGGGGAGGAGGGGATGATCTTGTTTGAGCGAACGGGAAAGATTACCAAAGTCCCCACTGTGGCCAAGGAAGTCTATGACGTCACAGGGGCAGGAGATACAGTAATCGGTACCCTGACTTTGGCCCTAGCCGCGGGAAGCGATTTTGCCCAGGCAGCAGTTTTGGCCAACTACGCTGCCGGGATAGTGGTGGGCAAGGTGGGCACAGCTATAGTGACTCCGGAGGAATTGAGGAAGGCTATTGCTGAGCACGCGCACCCTTAATGAACTCCCATAAGAATTGCAGCTCTTTGTTTTTCAGAAAATAAGAGCAGAGAAAAAAGATGGTTATGCCCGCAATTACCCCCCCGCTCAGAAGCGGTATTTTAACCCCGTAACCTCCACTTTCCCTCCACGTATATAGTTGCTCGATCAGAAGGACTACCAGGGACATGGGGATGATGGCCAGAGCTATCTTAATTATGGAGGAGGTTAACTCCCTCCAGCGCAGCCCCCTGGTCTTGCGATGGAAAAAGTAGGTCAGGAATGACACGTTTAAGATGGCTGAGAGCGAGTTGGCCAGGGCCAAACCCGCATGTTGCAGAGGATGCATAAGGACTACCCCGAGTACGAAGTTGGCCACCAGGGCTATTAAGGCCACCTTTACAGGGGTCTTGGCGTCCTCCATAGCGTAAAAGGCCCGCGAGAGGACATTTATCCCCCCATAAGCCCAAATCCCGAAGGAATAAAAGAGTAAAGCTTGGGCCGACATGATGGTGCTGTGGTAGCTAAAAGCCCCGTGTTGAAAGATGAGATTGAGAATGGGGATTCTGAGGATGATAAGTCCTACCATGGCGGGTACGGTGATTAACAAGATCATCCTTAAGGAGAAATTTACTCCCTCTTTGAACTCCTCCATTCTTTCCTCAGCCACCAGGCGAGAAAAACTGGGCAGCACTGCGACCCCTAGAGCGATGGCGAAAAGACCGAGAGGAAACTCGAATATCCTGTCGGCATAATAAAGGTAGGAGATGCTCCCCTGAGGGAGGAAGGAAGCCAGAAAACGGTTTATAACCTGGTTAAACTGAAAGGCCGCGATTCCCATCACCATAGGGGCCATCATTACGGCGATACGTCGCAGGGCCGGGTGCCGCAAATCAAAGTCTATCTTAAAGGTTATTCCTTTGGCGCGCAAAAAAGGGAGCTGGAGAAGGAGTTGTGCCAAACCTCCGAAGAATACCCCCATGGCCAAGGTAAGTACAGGGGGGCTAATTCTGGGGGCCAGCAGGAGGACACTGGTGATGATGGAGATATTGAGCAAACAAGGGGCAAGAGCTGGAGCGGCGAAGTGGCGATGCGAGTTGAGGATTCCCATTGCCAATGCTACCAGGCCGATGAAAAAGAGATAGGGGAAACATATGCGCGTCAGCAGGATGGTGAGTTTTATCAGAGATGTATCCTTCCAGCCGAAGGCCTGGAACTTGATTATCCATGGGGTGAGGACAACCCCCACGATGGTCAATATAAGAAGGAGGGAAGCGACGACGGTAGCGGTAACGTGGACGATACGTCGGGCCTCTTGGGGTTGGTTAGTTAGGTATTCTGTATAGACGGGGACAAAGGAGACCGTGAGGGATCCTTCCCCGAGGAGCCTTCTTAGCAAGTTGGGAATAGTAAAGGCGATAAAAAAGGCATCGGTGGCCATACCGGCACCGAAATAGCCGGAGATAACCATATCCCTGATTAACCCTAAGATCCTACTCATGAAGGTGGCAGATCCAACCACTCCTGTAGCTCTAACGATCTCCCTGTTCTCTTGCAGTGTTTTTCCCCTCATAAGAGTATGGCCTTCTGCTACATGTTGATATATAATTTTTGCCAAATACTTTCCCGATAAATTGATAGCACGAAAGTCCCTTAAACCTCAAGGTCTTTGAAAGCTGCCTTAGGGATTCACCCGGAAACCCCTAAATAAAGGCCGTGCCTTAGAGCAAAATATTATTATATTAGGGGAACCAAGTATGTGGTTTAGCAACAAAATGTCTTGCAGAAAAGGCCGTTTGGGGACTTGCAGCTCTTGTTTCAAATGATATAATTTTTATATAGAAAAAGATTTGTTTGAGGTTTAAAGATGAAGACAGAAGCAGAGGTACCCAATCAAAGATTAAAAGAGTTTTTCGATTGGGCTACAAGGAGGAGTTTTTGGGACTTGAACGTAAAGGATAAGAAGGTGACCGATTATATCTCCTCTCTCCTCACCAATTTTGCGCGCACAGAGAACCTTTACAAAATAAGGGATCAAAGGGGCAGGAGATTGGAGACCATAGTCGAGATGCTTCTTGAGGCCCAGGAAGTTGCTCATACCGACTATGACCTTTTAAGGGAGAGGGAGATCAGGAGGCACGTGGGAGATTATGTCCTCTTTATGACCGGTATGTTTAGGGAGTATACCAATAGGCTGTCTATAACCTCTTATTATCTACAAGAGGGCTCGAGGGCCTATTGGTCGGTGAGCGAAATTGATCGAGCCCTCTATCACCCCGAGGCCGTACTCTTTCAAGAACTATCCACTAGATTCGAGTTTTATGTAGGGGGCCTCAATTACTTACGAAGCCTCTTTTTTAGAGATAGGGGAGATGATGATCCCTTTGAGGGATTTACAAACCAATTGAGGAGGCTGGTATAGAGCCTAAAAACAGGTTGGATTAAAGGAGGTGAGTAGATATGCCAACTTATGAATTCCACTGCCCCAAGTGTAAAGAAGATATATCCTTGATCCTTAGCCTAAAGGAATACGAAGGTAAAGAGTATAAGTGCCCCAAGTGCGGAGAGAAAAAGTTGGAACAACTGATCACCCATTTCATGACCAAGACCTCCAGGAAGAGTTAGTTTCCCCTTTTTCGCCATTACATTTCCAGGACTTGCCCCCGAGAGGGGGTTTTCGTTTTGTTTTTCGCCATAGCAGACTGTGCTTCCTCGTGGTAAAGCCCCTGATGAGTTTATCAGTTGAAATATTCTATCCCTTGTGTTAGGCTTTTAAGGACACATCTACCGACATTCAGCCCCTTAAGCCTTTAAGCCTTTGATAGAAACGGTATCTTCATGGGTGGGGGTGAAGAAAGAACCATTATAGTTGTTTACCAAAAACTATTGAATTTTTTCGGCGAACAGGGATGGTGGCCGGCAGATACCCCGTTTGAAGTGGTGGTAGGGGCTATCTTGACACAAAATACTGCTTGGAGAAATGTAGAACGAGCCATCGAAAACCTCAAGAGGGAGGGAATATTGAGCCCCGAGGGCTTGAAAGATGTAGAGACTTCGAGGTTAGCAGAGCTTTTGCGTCCAGCTGGATATTATAACGTCAAGGCAAGACGACTGAAAAACTTCATGGATTTCCTACACAGGGAATATGGGGGTGATTTAAACAGAATGTTTAGTGAGCCTCTGCACACGCTTAGACAAAAGATCCTCAAGGTAAAGGGAGTAGGTTTTGAGACGGCGGACAGCATCCTTCTGTACGCAGGAGGAAAGCCGATTTTCGTGGTTGATGCCTATACCAAAAGGATCTTAGCCCGACATGGAGTCATCACCGATGGGGCATCTTATCAGGATATCCAGGATCTCTTCATGCGGAACCTTCCACGAAGCGTCCCTTTGTATAAGGAATATCACGCCCTTTTGGTAAAACTGGCCAAGACCTTTTGTAAAACCAAATTTGTCTGCACCGGTTGCCCCCTGGAGGAGGGATGGCCTATCTCGAACGGGAAATAAGGAAACTTGTAGGAAAGGCGATACACCGCTATCGACTTATCGATGATGGTGACAGGATATTGGTGGCCCTTTCCGGAGGTAAGGATAGTTTGGTAATGTTAAAGCTCCTTCATGAGCGCAGATCTAGGGTTCCTATAGAATATGAGCTTAAGGTAATAACCGTTGATCTTGGGTATGAGGGAGGCAATTTGGAGGCATTGGAGGAATATGTAAGGGGTCTTGGATGTGATTATTCTCTCAAAAAGACCAGAATAGGGCCTTTAGCCCACAGCCCCACAAATCGGGAAAATCCTTGTTTCCTCTGTGCGAGGTTAAGGCGTAAGGTCATCTTTGAGACAGCTAGGGAATTGGGTTGTAATAAAGTGGCCTTGGGGCACAACAGGGATGATATCATAGAGACCTTCCTATTAAACGTCTTTTATTGCGGAGAGATAAGTACCATGGTTCCTCACCAGGTTCTCTTTGGGGGCAAACTCTCCATCATAAGACCTTTATCACTGGTAGAGGAGGACAAGATCCGGGCGTACGCCAAACTTCAAGGTTTTCCCGAGGTATATGATGGTTGTCCTACTAAGGCTTTGACCCGCAGAAAAGAGATAAAGTTCCTGCTAGGGGAGCTGGATAGGATGGATAAGAGGATAAGGAGGAATATCTTTCGTGCTCTCAGCAACATAAGGCTTGAATACTTATTGGTAAATGGTACTGGAGCCACTAGTTAAGATACTATTTATAATATTGGCCACTTTCTTTGTGCTGAACTGTTCGCCTCAGGGCAGTGAGGAGGATTCCTATTTGGTCGCCCGGCAAAGGATGGTGAAGGAGGATATCCAAAAAAGGGGGATAGATGATCCAAGGCTTCTGGAAGCGATGTTAAAGGTTAAAAGGCATCTCTTTGTCCCCAAAGATTATCGCCACTTGGCCTATGAAGATCGCCCCCTGCCCATTGGAGAAGGGCAGACCATATCTCAACCCTACATTGTGGCCCTGATGACCTATCACCTACACATCAAACCTGGGGATAAGGTCTTGGAGATAGGGACAGGCTCAGGATATCAGGCAGCCATATTGGCGGAGTTGGCCAAAGAGGTCTATACCATTGAGATCATCGAAAAGTTGGCCGAAAAGGCCCAAGAGCGCTTAAAGAGATTGGGATACAGAAATGTCTGGGTAAAGTGTGGTGATGGCTTCTTTGGTTGGAAGGAGCACGCCCCTTATGATGCCATTATTGTTACCTGTGCGGCACCAAAAATTCCTGAACACCTGATTGAACAACTTAAAGAGGGGGGGAGGATGATCTTGCCCCTAGGCGATGATCCCTTTTTCCAATCCCTCACTTTGATAACCAAAAGAGAGGGCAAGATCGAAAAGAAGCAGATCACAGCAGTGGTGTTTGTTCCGATGACGGGTGAGATAGAAAAGGAGAGAAAGTAGTGGCCCCGAGAAGGATTAGGATATGTGTAATCGATGGACAGGGTGGGGGGATTGGAAGTACTATTGTAAAGAGGCTTAAAGAGGTATTTCAAGAGCGCGTTGAGATCATTGCGTTGGGGACTAATTCCATTGCCACGGCAGCGATGATGAAGGCTAGAGCCAATCGAGGGGCCACTGGTGAAAATGCTATTGTGTGGATGGCACCCAAGGCCGACTATATAATAGGTCCAATAAGCATTATTATGGCCAATTCCATGATGGGTGAATTGACACCTAAGATGGCCGAAGCCATATCCTCCAGCCCTGCTCACAAGATCTTACTTCCCCTTTCTCAAGAGAAGGTATCCATTGTAGGGGTGACCCATCAGCCCTTACCTCATTTAGTGGAAGATCTTGTATCAAAACAGTTGAAGGAGGTAGTCGATGTGTGAGGCCAATGTCTATTTAGAAAAGGATGGAAAGGAGGAGCTCCTTTTAGAGGCGGTATACCTTATAGAACCTGATGGTCAGATGTGGCGATTGGAAAATATCTTTGGCGAGCAAAAGATCATTAAAGCCAACTTCAAGTTGTTGGCCCTCTCCGAAGAAAAGATCGTGTTAAAGGAGGTTGACGGTTGAGGGGGGAGGATATCAGGGCCCAAGCAGAGCAAGTCTTACGGAAAGAGAGGGAGCAAGATCTTCAGCGCCTTAAGGCTGAGCTTGCAATGATGAGGGAGAAGTGCAGCAGGCTAAAGACCCTCTCCAGGTTAAGCGGATTGCTCAACTCCTCCCTTGACTTTGAGTATGTCAAGAGGAAGGCCACAGAGGCGGCGGCGGAACTCCTTAACTGCGAAGCCAGCTCCCTTCTGTTGAAGGA
>QMLM01000019.1 GCA_003646745.1 Deltaproteobacteria bacterium
GTCTTGGAGCGACTAGAGGAGGTAGAGGCCAGATATGGTGAGCTGGAGCGCCTCTTGGGCGACCCTCAAGTAGTGGCCTGCAAGGAGGATTACCAGCGGTATGCCAAAGAGCATGGGGAGTTAGGGCAGATAGTGGGACTTTTTCGAAGGTACAAAGAACTGCGCAGGCGAATAGAGGAAGACAAGGCCCTGTTGCAGGAAGAAGATGAGGAATTGAAAAAGATGGCCCATGAGGAAATCGGCAATCTTACGAAGGAAATGGAGCATCTGGAGCGAGAACTAATCCTCTCCCTTTTGCCCAAGGACCCCAACGATGAAAAGAACATTGTCTTGGAGATCAGGGCTGGCACAGGGGGGGAAGAGGCGGCCTTGTTTGCAGCGGACCTCTTTCGGATGTACGCCAAATACGCCGAGATGAACAAATGGCGAGTGGAGATCCTCGGCCAACATCCCACAGGCGTGGGGGGTTTTAAAGAAATCATCGCCCTTATTGAGGGAAAGGGGGCCTACAGCAAGTTGAAATATGAAAGCGGTGTACACAGGGTGCAGCGCGTTCCTGTCACCGAGTCTCAAGGCAGGATCCACACTTCGGCGGTCACCGTGGCGGTTCTGCCTGAGGCCAAAGAGGTAGAGGTGGAGATTGATCCTAAAGATCTCAGAATAGACGTATATCGGGCCTCGGGCCCTGGGGGGCAGCACGTCAACACCACTGATTCAGCGGTCAGAATCACCCACCTTCCTACAGGGATAGTTGCAACCTGTCAGGATGAAAAGTCCCAGCACAAGAACAAGGCTAAAGCTATGAAGGTATTGCGAGCGAGGCTTCTAGATATGCAAAGGCAAAAGCAGCAGCAGGAGATCACCCAGCAGAGGCGAACTCAGGTGGGAACGGGAGATCGCAGTGAGCGGATCAGGACCTATAACTTCCCCCAAGGGAGGGTAACCGATCACCGAATCGGTCTCACCCTTTATAAACTGGAGGAGGTCTTGGAGGGGAACGTGGGGGAGATCATTAATGCCCTCATCGCTCATTACCAGGCCGAGGCCCTTCGAGAACGGGATGGGATGGCGGAGCACTGATGGCTCAGGAGCGCTGGACGGTGCTAAAGGCACTAAATTGGACGACCGAATATTTTCGCCAGAAAGGGATGGAGAACCCACGTCTGGAGGCCGAAGTACTATTGGCCCATCTGTTGGGGCTTGATCGAATGGGGCTTTATCTCAATTATGACAAACCGCTGAAGGAAGAGGAACGCAAGGCCTACCGAGAGATGATCCAGCGGCGCACCGCCTGGGAGCCCATCGCCTATATCTTGGGGTACAAGGAGTTTTGGTCTCTGAAGTTTAAGGTGAACCCTGAATGTCTTATCCCGAGACCGGAGACCGAGCACTTGGTAGAGGAGGCCTTGCGGATAGGCGGGCAGTTACCTCCTCCCCTGCGGGTGCTGGAGATAGGGACCGGATGTGGTGCTGTGGCCATCGTCTTGGCCAAGGAATTGAAGGAGGCCCAAATCGTGGCAACAGATATCTCACCTCATGCCCTGTCCCTGGCCCAGGAGAACGCCCGCTGTCATGGGGTAGGGGAGAGGATAAAGTTCGTGCAGGGGGATCTTTTCCCCCGTGGTGAGGCTCCCTTTTGCCTCATCGTCTCCAATCCCCCCTATATCCCCACTGAGGAGGTTTTCCAACTTGCCCCAGAAGTGAGGGATTATGAGCCCCTCACCGCCCTTGATGGGGGAGAGGACGGACTGCGGTTTTTCAGAAAAATTGCCCAGGAGGCGCCGAGTTATCTGGTAGAGGGGGGATGGGTCCTCTTGGAGATGGGAAAGGGGCAGGCCTCAAAGGTGGCGGATATATTAAAGGAGGCGGGATTTACGCAAATTGAACTGATCCCGGACTATAGTGGGATCAAGAGGGTGGCGAGGGCCCAGAGAGGATGAAGGCAATAGTTATCGAAGGGGGGGAGAGACTTGTGGGAGAGGTGAGGGTCAGTGGGGCCAAGAACGCTGCCCTACCTGCCCTAGCCGCTACGCTTTTGGTGAACGATATATGTAGGTTCACCAATGTCCCTCATCTGAGGGATGTGGAGACCTTTCGGGCCCTGCTGGAGAACCTTGGTGCAAGACTTCAGTGGAGGGGCAAAGGGGAGATGGAGGTAGATACCTCCAATATAAAGGGGGTAACTGCTCCTTATGAATTGGTGAAGACCATGCGTGCCTCCATTCTAATCCTGGGGCCGTTGTTGGCCAGGATGGGGGAGGCAGTAGTCTCTTTACCGGGTGGATGTGCCATTGGGGCGAGGCCAGTGGACCTGCACTTAAAGGGTTTGGAGCAACTAGGGGCCCAGATTGTGCTCGAGCACGGTTATATCAAGGCCAAGGCCCCTAAATTAAAGGGAGCTCAGATATACTTGGACATTCCCACGGTCACCGGCACGGAGAACCTCATGATGGCAGCCGTGATGGCCAAGGGGACCACAGTTATCGAGAACGCCGCCTGTGAGCCGGAGGTGGAGGAGCTGGCCCAGATTCTAGTGAAGATGGGGGCCGACATTGAGGGAGCGGGGACCAAAATACTGACCATCCGGGGGGTAGAGAAGTTGCGACCGGTGGTCTATAGCATCATGCCCGACAGGATAGAGGCCGGCACCCTGATGGTGGCAGTCGGGATCACAAGGGGCAACGTCCTTATCAAGGGGTGCCGCTTAGAGCACCTGGAGGCCGTGGTGGGAAAGTTGCGTGAGGCGGGGCTGGAGATTTCTCCCTTGGAGGAGAAGGGGGTGAGGGTGGTGGGGGATCACGGGATAAGGAGTGCTGATATAAAGACCCTTCCCTATCCGGGATTCCCCACTGACATGCAGGCCCAATTTATGGCCCTGATGACCTTGGCCAATGGGATCAGTGTTATCTCAGAGACCATTTTCGAGAACCGGTTCATGCACGTCAGTGAGCTCAGCAGGATGGGCGCCGACATCCGCGTTCAGGGCTCCACTGCCATCGTGAATGGTGTGGCTAGGTTAAGCGGGGCCCCGGTTATGGCCACTGATCTGCGAGCCAGTGCCTCTTTAGTGCTGGCAGGCCTGGCCGCCGAGGGCAGGACGGTGGTCTCAAGGGCCTATCACTTGGAGAGGGGATATGAAGATCTGGAGGGGAAATTGGCCTCCCTGGGGGCAAAAGTGAGAAAGGTGGATCTGGATGAGGGTGCTGACAAGTTGGGATAAGGGCTTTGTGGGGGAGTTGGAGGTCCTTCTTGCCCGTAGACAAGAAGAGATAGAAGGGGTTGAGGGGACCGTGCGGGAGATCATCGCAGAGGTGAGGCGCGCAGGTGATGAGGCCTTGCTGCATTATACCCGACAATTCGATGGGTTGGAGATCTCCCAGGGTGAGGTGGAGATCCCCCCTAGGGCCTGGGATAGGGCCTGGCAGCAGGTGGAGCAGGAGGCCCTTTCTTCACTCCGGCAGGCTGCCGAGCGGATTGAGTCCTTTCATCACCAGCAGATTAATCGCTCTTGGTTTGATGCGAACAAGGGGGTAGTGAGGGGGGAATTGGTGCGCCCCTTAGCCAGAGCTGGGATCTATGTCCCGGGGGGCAAGGCGGCCTATCCTTCCTCGTTGTTGATGAATGCCATCCCCGCCAAGGTAGCTGGGGTAGAGGAGGTGGTGGTGGTAACCCCTCCTTCTCGAGAGGGGGTGAACCCCTACATATTGGCCGCAGCCCGGATAGCAGGGGTGGATCGAGTCCTGCAAATCGGAGGAGCCCAAGCTATCGCCGCCTTGGCCTATGGCACACAGACCGTACCGCAGGTAGATATAATAGTGGGGCCGGGGAACCTATATGTGGCCACGGCCAAACGGCTGTTGTTCGGGGTAGTGAGGATAGACATGCTAGCAGGACCCAGTGAGATTCTGGTGGTCTCCGATGGGTCCCCTCCCGCCGCCTTCATCGCCGCCGACCTTCTCTCCCAAGCAGAGCACGATGAGATGGCATGGCCCATCCTTATCACTCCGTCAAAGGAATTCGCCCAAGGGGTGCAGGCGGAAATGATGAGGATGATGGAGATCCAACCCCGTCGGGGGATCATCGAGGCCTGTCTTAAGCGGCATGGCCTTATCGTCTTGGTGAGGGATGTGGAGGAAGGGATTCAGATCGCCAACCACATCGCCCCTGAACACTTGGAGCTAGCCCTTCAAGACCCTTTTCGCTGGTTGGGAGAGGTGAGAAATGCTGGTGCCGTCTTTCTAGGTCCTTACACCCCGGAGGCGGTAGGGGATTACCTAGGAGGGCCCAACCACGTGCTGCCTACTGGGGGGACAGCCAGGTTTTTCTCTCCTTTGTCTGTGGAGCATTTTTTAAAGAGGATCAACCTCCTGTCCTTTTCTCAGCAGGCCCTGGAAAAGGTAAAGGGGGATGTGGTCAGACTGGCCCGCCTAGAAGGCCTGGAGGCCCATGCCCATGCCGTGATGGTAAGGAGAAAGGAGGATTAAAGTGATGCAGCGCCGGGCCCATATAGAGAGAAAGACTAAGGAGACGGATATTTCCCTATCCCTCCAGCTGGATGGAGAGGGGAGGTCGGAGGTCTCCACCGGTATACCTTTCTTCGACCACATGCTCTCCCTAATGGCCATGCACGGGTTATTTGATCTCTCTTTAAGGGCAAAAGGGGATCTAGAGGTCGATTTTCATCACACTGTAGAAGATGTGGGGATCGCATTAGGAGAAGGAATCAAAGGGGCCTTGGGAGATGGGGCAGGGATAAGGAGGTTTGGAGAGGCCTTGGTCCCCATGGACGAGGCCCTGAGCAGGGTGGTCCTGGACATCTCCGGCCGCCCCTATCTAGGCTATCGCGTCAAGGCCAAAGGGAGGGTTAAGGATTTCGACTTGGAACTTGTGGAATCCTTCTTCAAGGCATTGGTGGATCACGCCGGCCTTACCCTCCACATTGACCTCCTTTATGGCAAAAACCTCCATCACATCATTGAGGCGATCTTTAAGGGATTCGGCAGGGCCCTAGATAAGGCCTGCGGCTTGGATGAAAGGAGGGTTGGTGTGCCCTCCACTAAAGGGCGACTATGACGGGAGATTGTCCATGACCTTACAGAAAAGAGCACCGAGAATGGTGTGGGGGACGCTCATTGCTGTGCTCATCGTCCTGTTTCCGTTGATGTCTTATTCTGAAGAGGGAAGGAGAAAGTTTGTGCCCCTAAGGAAGGTGGCGGTTCTGCCCTTTTTGATCATCAGGCCTGTGCAAGAGGGAAGGATGGTTAAAGGGTTGTGGGGGGATTATTTCTTTCGGGCCGGAGAAACTCCATCCAGGGCCTCAACTGAGGTGACAGCTATCTTCTATCGCCAGCTCCTCAGTTTAGGTAGGTGTGAGGTGGTTCCCATGGACCGGACAATTACTGCCATGGAGGGGATGGATCCTGCCGCCTTTAAAGAAGACCCCCTTGGTGAGGCGGTGCGAAAGGGGAAGGGATTGGGAGTTTATGCAGTGGTGATTGGAGGGGTTTATCGTTTTGAACAACGCAGGGGTAGCGCCTTGGGTGTGGAGAAGGCTGCCTCAGTGGCCTTTGACGCCCATTTGGTAAGGGTTGAAGACAAGAAGGTGATCTGGAGCAGTAGGTTTGACGAGACGCAACGCTCTCTGAGCGAAAATCTCTTGAAGGCCTCCACCTTTGTCAAGGGGGGAGGACGCTGGGTGACGGTGGAGAAGTTAACGGCCATAGGCGTCGAATCCGCCCTGCGCACCTTCCCATTATTAACCCTTTAGAGTTTTGATGTTTGTGATTCCAGCCATAGACTTGAAAGAGGGACGATGTGTCCGGCTTCGGCAGGGAAGGATGGAAGAGGAGACGATCTACTCAACCGTACCCCAACAGGTAGCAGCAAGGTGGGAATCGCTGGGGGCTGAGTGGATCCATGTAGTTGATTTAGATGGAGCCATGGCCGGCCGCCCGGTGAATATCGAGGCAATAAAGGAGATACGAAAGCAGGTAAGGGTTCCTCTTCAACTGGGGGGAGGGATAAGGGACTTGGAGACCATCGAGGAGTGGCTCTCCTTCGGTATAGAGCGGGTGGTTCTGGGTACAGCTGCCTGTGAAGATCCTTCCTTTGTAAGGGAGGCATGCCAGCGTTACCCCGGCAAAATAGTCGTGGGAATCGACGCCAGGCAGGGGGAGGTCATGGTAAGGGGGTGGCGCAGCAGGACCGGTCGAAGGGCGGTTGATCTGGCGAAAGAGGTGGGGTCATACGGGGTAGCGGCTATCATCTTTACCGACATCAGCAGGGATGGGATGGGGGAGGGGATCAACCTTAAAGGGGCGAAAGAGGTAGCCCAGGCGGTGGAGATCCCCCTCATAGTCTCTGGGGGTGTGACCTCTTTAGAAGATATCAGGGTGGTGAGGGGTCTGGTCCCCTATGGGGTCGCAGGGGTTATTGTTGGCCGGGCCCTCTATGAGGGGACCTTGGACCTGGCAGAGGCCATCCGTGTGGCAAAAGGGAGTTGAAGGATGTTGGCCAAGAGGATCATACCCTGTCTTGACGTAAAGAACGGCAGGGTGGTTAAGGGGGTCAACTTCGTAAACCTGCGCGATGCGGGAGACCCCGTCCAAAACGCCAAGGCCTATGACCAACAGGGGGCGGATGAGCTGACCTTCCTCGATATCACCGCCTCTTATGAGAAGAGGAGGATCATCCTCGAGGTGGTGCGCAGAACCGCCGAGGAGGTCTTTATGCCCTTAACAGTGGGGGGTGGGGTGCGGACCTTGGACGATATACGCGATCTATTGAAGGCCGGTGCAGATAAGGTGAGCATTAACACCGCGGCAGTGAAGGAGCCGGAATTTGTACGGCGGGCCGCTGAAAGGTTCGGCAGCCAGTGCATCGTAGTGGCTATCGACGCCAAAAGGAGGGATGGAGGGTGGGAGGTCTTCACCCATGGCGGGAGATCTCCCACAGGGATAGATGCCCTGGAGTGGGCCCAACGGATGGAGGAATACGGGGCAGGAGAGATCCTTCTCACTAGCATGGACAGGGATGGTACCCGCCTTGGTTATGATCTTGAGCTCACCCGGGCAGTAGTAGACGGGGTGCGGGTTCCTGTGATCGCCTCTGGAGGGGTGGGGACCTTGGAGCACCTCTACGAAGGGCTCACCGCAGGAGGGGCGAGTGCAGTGCTGGCCGCCTCCATCTTTCATTATCGGGAATATACCGTCAGGGAGGTAAAGGAGTATCTCCGACAGAGGGGGGTTAGGGTAAGGCTTTAGATGAGGAAATTGGTAGTTTTGCTGGCTACATGGGCAGGGGTGGGATTCCTCCCCGTGGCCCCTGGGACGGCGGGGACCGCTGCGGCGGTTCCCCTTTTTCTCCTTCTCTCCCTTCTGCCTCTCAAAATCTACCTTCCCCTTTTGATGGGAATTTCATTACTGGCCTGTTGGCTGGCGGGCAAGGCAGAGGATATTTTCCAACAACGGGACAGCAGGGTCATCGTTGTAGATGAGGTGGTGGGTTTTTTAGTTACCATGACCTCCTTCTCACCTTCCTGGTGCCTTATCCTCGCCGGCTTTATTCTGTTTCGTACCTTTGACATCCTTAAGCCCCCACCTATTCGTTTTTTGGAGAAAAGGGTGAGGAGAGGTTATGGGGTGGTCTTGGATGATATTGTGGCAGGCATCTATGCCCATATCGTGTTGCAAGTCTTCTCCCTCCTTCATATTTTATAGTATACTTGACAAAAAAGACGGGGATTATTATTTTTAAAGGGCCAGAGGGAATATTTTAAAAATATGTTAAATATATTTTTAAAGAGATGATCCTCCTTTCAGAGAGGAGCAAAAAGGTCCTCAAGACCATCGTGAAGGACTATATAGACACCGGCGAACCCGTGGGTTCGCGCACCGTGGCCAAGAAGTCAGACCTCAATCTAAGCCCTGCCACCATACGGAATGTAATGGCCGACCTGGAGGAAATGGGTTTCCTCTTTCAGCCTCATACCTCGGCAGGAAGGGTCCCCACGGAAAAGGGGTTTCGTTTCTTTGTGGACGCCCTTTTGGAGCTAAAGGAACTATCTCTGCTGGAGAGGGAGGAGATAAGAAGTAATTATCAGGGTTGTAAAGCGGATATAAGCGAGCTCATGAGGAGGACCTGTAAGATCCTCTCCGCCTTTTCCCACTATACGGGGATCGTCATGCCTCCTCCTTTACAGGAGACCATCTTCAAACACATAGAGTTCATCAGGATCAGGAGGAATCAAATCCTCGCTATTTTTGTGGCTTCCTCAGGTCTTGTCCAGAATCGTGTGGTGGAGATGGAAGAAGATCTGAGTCAGGACGAATTAGACAAGGTCACCAACTACTTAAACGATTTGCTGACGGGTCTGCCTCTGCGAGAGGTGAGGGAGCGGATTGTGGAGGAGATGAGAAGGGAAAAGATGGCCTACGATGACTTGCTGCAGAAGGCCCTGCAATTAGGGGGAAAGGCCCTGGTTACGGAACAGGAGAGGGATCTGTATATAGAGGGACAGGTAAACATCCTCGATGAGCCGGAGTTCGCCGATATTGAGCAGATGAAGGGGCTCTTCAAGGCCTTTGAGGAGAAGAGCCTTTTGGTAAAGCTCTTGGACCGGAGCATGAAGGCCGAAGGGGTGCAAATACTTTTTGGCTCCGAGTGTGAGATAACGGCCATCGAGAGGTGCAGTCTGATTACCTCTACCTATGGCCAGCCTGGTCGGTTTCTGGGAATCTTAGGGGTTATCGGGCCGGTGCGCATGAACTATTCCCGAGTAATTCCGGTGGTGGACTTTACCGCCAAACTCCTCACCGATATCTTGGAATCTGAGTGGAGCAGTCCTTTATAAATTACCTAAAGTTTAAAGGGGTCTTATATGGTAGAGGAAGAGAGATTGAAAGAGGGAGAACCAGCCGCAGGGGATCTACGAGAGGGTAAGGAGAAGAGGAGGCGCAGTAGCAAGGAGATCATTGAAGAACTGAAGTCTGCCCTTCAGAAGGCCCAGGAGGAGGCAAAGGAGAACTATGAGCGCCTCCTTCGGGTAAGTGCTGATTTCGAGAACTATAAAAAACGGGTGGCGAGGGAGAAATCAGAATTAATAAGGTATGGGAACGAGGAGCTGATAAAGGAGCTTCTGCCGGTCATTGACAACCTGGAGAGGGCCTTGGAGCACGCCTCAGGAGATGTGGGCAAGGAGGGGGTCATAGAAGGAGTTGAGATGACCCTAACGCAGTTCCTGCAGATATTACAAAGGTTTGGGGTCAGCCCCATCTGTGCTGTGGGAGAACGCTTCGATCCCACCAGACATGAGGCGGTCATGGAACAGGCTACCGGAGATTGCGATCCTGGGCACGTGGTCTCAGAGTTGCAGAAGGGTTACCTGCTCAATGACCGGCTCTTGCGCCCTGCCAAAGTAGTGGTGGCTAAACCTCAAGGAGATGCGGAAAAGGGAAAGGAGGAGGCCTAAGAGATGGCGAAGGTTGTTGGGATCGATTTGGGGACGACTAACTCAGTGGTAGCGGTGATGGAGGGGGGTGAGCCCAAAGTCCTGGTTAATTCTGAGGGCAGCAGGATCACCCCATCGGTGGTAGCCTTCACCGACAAGGGAGAGAGGCTGGTGGGACAGATAGCTCGCCGTCAGGCCATCACCAATCCAGAGAATACCATTTATGCCGTCAAAAGGCTCATCGGCAGAAAGTTCTCGGACCCGGAAGTACAAAAGGACGTCGAGGTCTGTTCCTACAAGATCGTGGAGGCGAGCAACGGCGATGCCTGGGTCCACGCCCAGGGCAGAGACTACAGCCCCCAGGAGATCTCGGCAATGGTTCTGCAGAAGATGAAGCAGACGGCAGAGGACTATTTGGGGGAGAAGGTGACCGAGGCGGTTATTACTGTCCCAGCCTATTTCAACGACAGCCAACGCCAGGCAACAAAAGACGCAGGCAGGATTGCGGGACTTGATGTCCTGCGGATCATCAATGAGCCCACAGCGGCTTCTCTCGCCTACGGGCTAGATAAGAAAAAGGAGGCCCGGATTGCGGTCTTCGACCTGGGCGGAGGGACCTTCGATATCTCCATCTTGGAATTGGGTGATGGGGTCTTTGAGGTGAAATCAACCAATGGCAACACCCATCTGGGTGGAGAAGACTTCGATCAAAGGATCATAGATTATCTGGCCGATGAGTTCCTGAAGGAGCATGGCATCGATCTGCGTAAAGATCGGATGGCCTTGCAGCGGCTGAAAGAGGCTGCAGAAAAGGCCAAGATAGAGCTATCTAGTTCCTTGGAGACGGAGATCAATCTTCCCTTTATCACCGCCGATGCCTCCGGTCCCAAACACCTAACCACCAAGCTCACCCGCGCAAAGTTGGAGGCCTTAGTGGCTGACCTGATTGAGATGGTAGAAGGACCATGTCGGCAGGCCCTGGCTGATGCCGCTCTCTCCCCTGGGGATATCGACGAGGTGATTCTGGTGGGTGGGATGACGAGGATGCCCAAGGTCCAGGAGAAGGTTCGGGAGATCTTCGGCCGGGAGCCGAGTAAGGGGGTAAACCCTGACGAGGTGGTGGCCATTGGAGCGGCTATCCAGGCTGGGGTCCTGAAGGGAGAGGTAAAGGATGTGCTCTTACTGGATGTCACCCCCCTATCCCTGGGGATTGAGACCCTCGGTGGGGTCTTCACCAAGCTAATCGAACGCAATACCACCATTCCTACCCGCAAGAGCCAGATCTTCTCCACCGCCGCCGATAACCAGACGGCCGTTACCATACATGTCCTGCAGGGAGAGCGGGAGATGGCGGCAGATAATATGACCCTAGGGAGGTTCGAGCTAGTGGGCATACCCCCTGCTCCTCGTGGGGTCCCTCAGATAGAGGTCACCTTCGATATTGACGCCAACGGCATCGTCCATGTGACGGCCAAAGATCTGGGTACCGGCAAAGAGCAGTCCATAAGGATTACCTCCTCTAGCGGCCTCAGTGAGAAGGAGATCCAGCGGATGATCAAGGAAGCCGAGTCCCATGCCGAGGAGGACCGCCGTAAGAGAGAGCTGGCCGAGGAGCGCAATCGCCTGGACGGGGTGATCTATTCCACGGATAAATCATTGCGTGAGTACGCAGACAGGATAGAAGCTGATGATAAAAAGAGGGTGGAGGAGGCCCTGGAGAGGGCGACGAAGGGCATGGGCGCAGAGGATATAGCCGCGATAAAACTGGCCCATGATGCGCTGGCCCAAGCAGCCCACAAGCTGGCCGAGGCGATGTACGCCAAGGCCTCCCAGCAGGCGGCCTCAGGTGGGGAGGCAAAGAAGGAAGAAGATGTTGTAGATGCCGATTTCGAAGAGGTGAAGGGGGATAAAACTTAGAGGCCGATACCCATTAGTGCGAGGATCGTCTAACTTCTCATCACATCTTTTTTATCAATAGTGGTCACCGAGGCGCTGGATCAATTGCCTAAGGCCTCTTTTCATTTATATGCATAGCTCGAATCGTTGTTCGTTGACTTCTCTGCCCCACTGCTTGCCACGGTGTTGTTCGACTAGCTTAAAGCCCATCTTCTCGTATAGATGCCTTGCTGCATGCAGTCCCTCAAAGGTCCAGAGGTACACACGGTTATACCTATTGCTTTTACAGAAGTCTATGGCTATGCTGATAAGTTTATTACCAATTCCCTTGCCACGGTATGCATCCGACATAATAAACCAACGAAGGTGAGCACCCTGGCGTTCAGCATGCACACCGTCGATCGTGATTGATCCTTCGATGCACCCATTTATCAATGCTGTCCAAAAGCCGTCTCGTCTCTCGTCATAGCGACTTATGAATTCGGCGAGTTCGCTAGCGACCTTTGCTTCAAAGAAAGGTCCAAACCCCCAATACTTATGATAGTATGCGCCATGAAGCTCAACGACCCTGCCGATAGAGCCGGGAATATAGCCCTTAAAGATCTTCGCCTCATAAATATTGGTTTTTCCTTTAAATGCCGCCGGAAGGGGCGCTGTCCCCTTTTTATTCATATTCGTAATACGTCTCCTCGGCCAGCAGGCCTTCCTCCCAGGCCCAGGAGGAGGGCAAAAGAGGGGTTCTTCTCCCCTGCTGGCAGATAATCTCTGGAGGGATATCGCGCAGAAAGCGCGAGGGGATCCTTCTGCCTCCTCCACCAAAGAGGCCCCTGGTGGCCGCACAGGTAAGATAAAGCCTCTCCTGAGCTCGGGTCATCCCCACATAGCAGAGGCGTCGTTCCTCCTCCAAATCCTGGGGATCCTCCAGGCGTAGATAATAGGGCAACAGCCCTTCCTCCATCCCCACCATGAAGACCACCGGAAATTCCAGTCCCTTGGCACTGTGTAGGGTCATGAGGCTGACCCGATTTACTCCATCTTCATATTCATCGATGTCGGTGAGCAGCGCCACCCGATCGAGGAATTCTTTTAATCCTTCGATCCCTGTTCCCTTGTGCGCCTTAAGTACCCCGAGAAACTCCTTGACGTTCTCCATCCTCGTGTGTCCCTCCTGACCTTGTGCCATTAGGTACTCCATATAATTTGTTTTCTCAATAACTTGGGAGGCCAGCTCGGAGGGAGGAAGGGTGTGTGTCTTGTCTCGCAACCCCTCCAAAAGGGAGAAGATCTCTTGGGCCTTTTTTCTCACCGCCGGAGAGATATCTTCCCTGACAGGGGCCTCCTGCAGGGCCTTGTAGAGGGAGCACCCCTTCTGGCGGGCCAACCCTTCCAGCTTCTCCAAGGTCTTGGATCCGATCCCCCTTGGGGGGACGTTCAAGATCCTCTTCAGGCTTATCTCATCCTCGGGGTTCACCATGACCCGGAGATAGGCAAGGAGGTCCTTGATCTCCTTGCGTTGGTAAAACCTCACCCCCCCCACCAAAGTCTACGGGATCCCCCAGCGCATCAGCCCCTCCTCCACGGCGCGGGACTGGGCGTTTATCCGATAAAAGACAGCGCACCTGCTGTACTCCCCTCTCGCCTCCTCAGTGATGCGGCTTGCCACCCAATGGGCTTCCTCTTGTTCATCTTCGGCGACAAAGAGGGTGAGAGGGACCCCCGGTTCATTGGCTGTCCAGAGCCTCTTTTCCTTACGCCAGCGGTTTCGGCAGACCACAGCATTGGCCCCCTGCAGTATCAATTGGGTGCAGCGGTAGTTCTGCTCCAACTTGATCACCTTGGCCATGGGGAAGTCCTGCTCAAAGCCGAGGATATTTGCAGGCTCCGCCCCCCGCCAACGATATATGGATTGATCATCATCCCCCACTACGCAAAGGGAGGCATTTGGACCGAGGAGGTCCTTGATGAGCAGGTGCTGGATGTAATTGGTGTCCTGATACTCATCCACTAGGATATGGCGTAACCTTCGTTGATAGTAATCCCGAACCTGCGCAATGCGCTGAAGAAGCAGGTGGGTGAAATATAGAAGATCGCCGAAGTCGAGGGCATTGCTTTCCTTGAGGGCCTCTTGATAGAGGGGGTAGAACTCTGCTGCCTTCTTCTGGTAGGGGTTGAATGCATCGGGGCGGTACTCCTGGGGCCCTATCCCTCGATTTTTCGCCCGTTCGATCTCTTTCAGGATGGTCTTGGGGGGATAGGCGTGGAGGCCTACCCCAGCGGCCTTCAGCAGCCCCTCTAATAGCCGCAGCTGGTCCTCTTCGTCGTAAATGACAAAATCCGCCCTACGTCCCAGGTGATAGATATGGGAGCGCAAAATCCGCAGACATGCCGAGTGGAAAGTGCTAACCCAGACCTTTTGCCCTTGGGGGCCCAGCAGGGAACATA
>QMLM01000020.1 GCA_003646745.1 Deltaproteobacteria bacterium
CACCTTCCTCAAATTGACCCCTACCATCGCCATTGTCACCAACATAGACCCTGAACACCTGGACTTCTACGGTGATATAGAACGAATCAAGAGGACATTTTTGGAATTCATCAACAAGATCCCCTTTTATGGGAGCTCCATCCTCTGCTTTGATCATAAAAACATTCAGGCCCTGATCCCTAAAATAGAGAAGAGATTTATCACCTATGGTTTCAACCAAGGGGTCAACCTGCGGGCGGAAGAGATAACCCCCCAGGGATGGGGCATCACCTTTGAGACCTTTTGGCATAATCAACCCTTGGGAAAAGTCACGCTCAAAATGCCCGGTGTCCATAATGTATACAACGCCCTAGCCGCTATTGCCTGCGGGATAGAGCTGGAGATAGATTTTCCTGTTATCCAAGAAGCCTTAGAGACCTTTAGGGGGGTCCAAAGGAGGTTCCAATTAAAAGGTGAATATGCTGGGATCACGGTGATAGACGATTATGCACACCATCCTGTGGAGATCAGGGCCACTTTGGCGGCGGCTAGAGGATTGGGTGAGAGGCGTATTGTGGCCATCTTCCAGCCTCACAGATACACCAGGACCAGGGATCTCTTCGAAGAGTTCCTCCGCTGCTTCGCTCAGGCCGAGGTCCTCTTTATCACAGAGATCTACCCAGCGGGGGAAGACCCCATACCTGGGGTAAGTGCCGAAGCCCTCTTCGAAGGGATCAAAGACCAAGGCCATTCGGAAACCCACTATATCTCCGATAGAGGGAAATTGGTCGAAGAGGTACTGCGTGTCCTAAGGCCTGGTGATATCGCCATCACCTTAGGGGCAGGAAACATCTGGGAGGTATCGGATACTCTAGTGGAGAAACTAAAGAAGGGGTTTAAATGATCGATTCGGGCCTGGAAGAGACCATAAGAAAAGAAGGTTTTAAGGGTGAGATCCGGACCCAGGTCCCAATGCGGGAGTTTACCTCCTTCAAGATCGGAGGACCGGCGGACATCTTATTTCCCCGCGACCTAGAAGATCTACAAATCTTGATAAACGCCTTTCAAAAAGATGGGGTGAGATATCAGCTATTGGGCAACGGAACTAATCTGCTGGTCTTGGACAGCGGGGTGCGGAAACCCTTGATAAACCTGTGCCAGGGTTTCGATAAGATAAAAAAGGAGGGGACAAGGGTTACAGCAGGTGGTGGAGTGGGGCTACCCCAACTGCTGCACTTTTGTGTGCAGAATGCCCTCAGCGGCTTGGAACCTCTGGCCGGTATCCCCGGAACGGTAGGAGGCGGAATAAGGATGAATGCCGGCAGCCAGGGCATGGAGATGGGGAAAGTAATATCCTCTTTAACGGTCATGAACCATACAGGACGGATCAAGCGTTTAAAAAGGGAAGAGGTGAACTTCAATTACAGGGGAATCGATCTACCTGCAGGGAACATCATCCTCGAGGCAGAATTTCCCCTGCAAAGGGGAAAAAGGGAAAAGATCAGGGATGAAATGGAGCACTTCTTGCGAAGGAAAAAAGAAACCCAACCCCTTTCCTCTCCTAGCGCCGGTTCGATCTTCAAAAACCCCCAAGGGGTATCAGCGGGGGAATTGATTGAAGGGGTAGGATTGAAAGGATTCCGCCTAGGAGACGCAATGGTTTCCCCTCTGCACGCAAACTTCATCGTCAATCTAGGCAGCGCCCGGGCAAAGGATGTATTGGATTTGATCGAACTGATAAGAAAGAGGGTCTATCAAGAGATGGGAGTGAAACTCGAGCTGGAGGTGGTGGTATTAGGTGAACCGGAGATGGAGGGATAAACGCATCGGAGTACTTATGGGGGGGACCTCTCATGAGCGAGAGATCTCCTTAAAGACAGGAAATGCTATTCTCAATGCCCTGCAAGAGATGGGATATAAGGCGGTGGGGATCGAGGTCTCTTTTGATATCGTAAAACGTCTCTTAGATGAGAAGATAGATGTGGCCTTCATCGCCCTGCATGGCCGTTGGGGCGAGGATGGAACAGTTCAGGGGCTCCTTGAATTGCTGCGGATACCCTACACAGGTTCAGGGGTATTAGCCAGTGCCTTGGCCATGAATAAGATTAAGACTAAGGAGATTTTCTTATATCATGGTATCCCCACCCCAGAGTTCGTCATCCCCGGGGAGGAGGAACCACAAGAGTTGCCCTTCCCTCCCCCTTGGGTGGTCAAACCGGCCTCAGAGGGATCGACCATTGGGGTGAGCATAGCATATGACAAGGAAGCACTAGGAGAGGCCCTGCACCGTGCAAGACAATACGATCGGCAGATACTCATTGAGCGGTTCATATTGGGAAAGGAGCTCACTGTAGGGATCCTCAAAGGGGAACCCTTTCCCATCGTCGAAATCGTACCTAAAAGCGGTTTTTACGATTACCGTGCTAAATATACCCCCGGGATGACAGAATATATAATCCCCGCCAGGATCGAAGAGCACAAACAACAAGAGGTGCAAAGATGGAGCCTGAAGGCATATGACGTCCTAGGGTGTAGTGGTTGTGCTAGAGTGGATCTCTTCCTCAGCAACGCAGGAGAGATCTACATTACAGAGGTCAACACCCTTCCGGGAATGACGGAAACTAGCCTCGTACCCAAGGCAGCGGCTTATAAGGGGATATCCTTCCCCCAACTAGTCCAAATCATCCTTGAGGAGGCCTCTTTGAAGATCGAAGGGGGACAGGGTGAAAAGAGGTAAATTGGTCATTTTGGGAATAGGGATAGCAGTTATCACTTCACTGTGGGGGTTAGAGTGGGGCTCCCGCTTGCTTCTCGCCTCTCACCTAGGGGTAAAAAAAATCGAGGTCAAAGGGTGCCAACGCATGGATCGCCAACAGATATTAGAGGCAGCCTCCATTACGTATCAGACCCCCATCCTCAAGCTCGATCTCAAGAAAATAGCCCAAAGGGTGGAATCCATCCCATGGGTCAGGTCCTGCCAGGTGCGCAGGGTCCTGCCGGACAAATTGTCTTTACGAATAGTGGAGAGAAAACCAGTGGCCCTGATCTACCTCAACGGCCTTTACTACTTAGATGAAGATGGCACCCCCTTTACAGAACCTTCCCCTGGTGAGAAATTGGACTACCCTGTATTAACTGGATGGGTGGAGCAAAGATGGCAAAATGGTGAAGGGAAAAGGTTGATCCAAGAGGCCTTGAGGTTCTTGGCGCAGGTGCAAAAATATCCGCATCTCTCCCATCAGGGGATATCCGAGATCCATTTGGGGGAGCTCGGTGAACTGATCGTCTTTACGACAAGGGGAACAATGATCAATCTGGGCCGGGGGGATGTAGGGATCAAAGCGAGCAGATTGGAGGAGGTCTGGAGGAGGACAGTTGCGAGACACCTCCCTGTTAAATATATACTGTGCGAGAGCCCCGATCGCATCGTGGTCGGGCTTGGGGAAAGGGGGTGAAAGAATGAGCAAGAAAGAAGAGTTCATAGTGGGGCTGGACATAGGAACGACCAAGATCTGCGCCATCGTGGGGACACCTTCCGGCAAGGGGGTAGATGTCATCGGGATAGGTACCCATCCCTCTCATGGTCTTAGGAAAGGGGTGGTGGTAAATATCGAGAGTACAGTGCAATCAATAAGAAAGGCGGTGGAGGAGGCGGAACTGATGGCCGGCTGTGAGATTACCTCGGTTTACACCGGGATCGCAGGCGGGCATATCAGAGGGGTCAACAGCCATGGAATCGTAGCAGTAAAGAGCCGCGAAGTAACCGAGGGGGATATCAGAAGGGTTATCGACGCGGCAACCGCTATTCCCGTCCCTATGGATCGGGAAGTAATCCATATCTTACCCCAGGAGTATATCGTAGATGGTCAAAATGGCATCAAGGACCCACTAGGGATGAGTGGAGTCAGGTTGGAGGTCAAGGTACATATAGTAACGGGGGCGGTCACCTCGGCGCAAAATATCATCAAGTGTGCCAATAGGGCGGGATTGGAGGTTAACGACATCATCTTACAACAACTGGGCTCCAGTGAGGCAGTCCTCACCCCGGAGGAAAAGGAGCTGGGTGTGGCATTGGTAGACATCGGAGGAGGGACCACCGACATTGCTATCTTCCACCAAGGAAGTATAAAGCACACCGCGGTCATCTCGCTGGCTGGCGACCATATAACGGGTGATATCGCCATTGGGCTGCGGACTCCCATCGAAGAGGCCGAAAAAATTAAGAAAAAATATGGATCTGCCTTAACCTCATTAGTAGGAAAAGAGGAAAAGGTAGAGGTTCCTGCTGTGGGTGAAAGGAAAGCTAGGATCATCTCTAGGCAGACCTTGGCGGAAATTATAGAACCTCGAGTGGAGGAAACCCTACAATTGGTGCGAAGGGAGATCATCACCTCTGGATATGAAAGCCTCATCGCCTCGGGCATCGTCCTCACCGGAGGATCCGCCCTCCTGGAGGGAGTAACGGAGCTGGCGGAACAGATCTTCAGCCTCCCTGTCCGCAGGGGGTATCCCAGGGATGTGGGGGGACTAACGGATATCGTCAAAAATCCCATCTATGCTACTGCAGTAGGTCTAGTCCTATATGGAAAGAGGGGACGCATTGGGGAGGGGTTCTCCCCCGGCGAGGAAAACATCTTCGACAAAGTCACCAGAAGGATGAAGGGTTGGTTCAAGGAGTTCTTCTAGACAAAGGAGGTCTGCAGGATGATCGAACTAGAGGAAATGGCCGACAATTTCCCCGAAAAGGGATTTATAAAGGAGGTCTTAAAGATGTTTGAGCTAGAAGAAAACCAGAAACTGGGGGCAAGGATAAAGGTAATAGGTATCGGCGGAGGGGGCTGTAACGCGGTAAACACCATGATAGATCTCAAATTGGAGGGGGTCGATTTCATCGCTGCCAATACCGATGCCCAAGCCTTGAAGGTCTCCCACGCCCCTCTTAAGATCCAACTGGGAGAGAGACTTACGGGAGGAAGAGGAGCGGGGGCTGATCCTGAGATCGGAAGAAGGGCCACCATGGAGAGCGTGGACCAGATCAAAGAGGCCTTGGAAGGAGCAGATATGGTCTTTATCACCACCGGCTTGGGAGGCGGGACAGGCACCGGTGGCGCCCCCATTGTGGCCAATATCGCCAAGGAATTGGGTGCCTTGAGTGTGGCCATCGTCACCAAGCCCTTCCATTTCGAGGGACGCAAGAGATATCGCCAAGCGGAAAAGGGATGGCATGAGCTGAAGGAGTCTGCCGATACCTTAATCACCATTCCCAACCAAAGACTTCTTACCATCAGCGGCAAGAGTATGCCCCTGATTGAGGCCTTCAGAAAGGCGGACGAGGTCCTCTACCAGGCGGCCAAGGGAATTTCAGACCTCATTATGGTACCGGGATTGATCAACCTCGACTTCGCCGATGTCAAAACCGTGATGTCGGAGATGGGGATGGCTATTATGGGGATGGGTGTAGCATCGGGGGAAAACCGCGCTCTGGAGGCAGCTCAGCAGGCCATATCCAGCCCCTTGTTGGAAGACATCTCCATCCATGGGGCCAAGGGAGTCTTGATCAACATCACCGGAGGAGCGGATTTAACCCTCCATGAGGTTAGTGAGGCCTCCACCCTCATCCAAAAAGAGACCCATGAAGAAGCCAACATCATTTTTGGGGCGGTAATAGATGAAAAAATGGGAGATGGGGTCAGGGTAACGGTGATCGCCACTGGCCTTGGCGATGAGAAGAAAAAGAAGGAGAGGTTTCGCAGCCTGAAGGTGATACCCAATGAGTCTATGGAAGACATGGAGATTCCAACCTTCATAAGGAGAGGGAAAACCATAGATGAATTCTCCGGTTTCCGATTCGAAAGGGCCAATGAGCCCTTTCCAGAAAAAGAGGAAAGATACGATGTGCCTACCTTCATGAGAAAACAGGCAGATTAAGGGGTGCCAAGGGGCTCCTAAAATGGTAAGATTATCCAGTGACCACCAGGATCATCCTCAGCCATAGGCGCCTCTTGGATAAGGAAGAGGGGACCATCACCAAGAAATGGGGGGGTAAAATTCCCATCTGCCTTGTCTTCCCCAACTCCTATCACGTGGGGATGTCAAATTTAGGGTTCCAACTCCTCTATCGACACCTTAACTCTTTGCCAGAAGTAGTATGTGAGCGGGCCTTCCTCCCGGAAAGGAAACAATGGGAGGAGTATCTCAGGAGCAATACCCCCCTTTTGTCACTAGAGTCCTGTAAGCCTTTGTTACAATTTCATATCGTCGCCTTTTCATTGCCCTTTGAGAATGATTTCCTCCACTTATTATCAATCCTCCAATTGGCCAAGATCCCGTTGAGGTCTCAAGAGAGAGACGACAGAATCCCCCTGATAGTGGCCGGAGGAGCAGCAGTCTCCCTTAATCCCGAACCCTTGGCCCCCTTTGTGGATCTATTCTTCATAGGAGAGGCAGAGGAGGCCTGGATAGATTTTCTAAAGGCCTTCCAAGGAGTAGATAGAGGTAGCAAGAAGGAGTTTTTGGAAGAGGCAGCAAAGATAGAAGGGCTATACGTTCCTGCCCTTTACCAGGTGACATACGATCAAAAGGGTTTTATTGAGGCGTTTTCCCCATTAAACAAGAAGGTCCCAGATCGAGTAAAGAAAAGATGGCTAAAAGACCCCAATCGCTTTCCATCCCATTCCACCATCATTACTCCTCTGACGGAATTCAAGGAGATGTTTCTCCTAGAAGTAAATAGAGGATGCCCCATGAGGTGCCGCTTTTGTGCCGTCAGGTCTCTCTACCTTCCTTTTCGCAATAGAGACATAGACGTCTTAATCGAGGAAGCCGATCTGGGATTGCAAAGGGGCAGAAGGATAGGTTTGATTGGATCTGCTCTGGCGGATCATCCTCACTTTACAGGACTTTGTGAACATATTGTTAAAAAGGGAGGGAAGATCTCCATCGCCTCCATCAGAGCCGACGCCATAACACCTCAAGTGGCGCATCTTCTGGCACAGAGCGGCCATCGAACTGTTGCCATAGCCCCCGAAACAGGCTCGGAGAGATTGCGAAAGGTAGTACAGAAGGGGTTTACAGAGGAGGAGATCCTCAGCGCTGTAAAAATCCTTGTTGCTCACGGCATCAACAATCTAAGACTCTATTTCATCATTGGACTGCCCACTGAGAGCTGGGAGGATATAGAGGGAATCGTCGACCTCGCAAAGAGGATAAGGCACCAAATGCTAAAGGAGCGGAGAGAGTTGGGGGAAATCACCCTCAGCATAAATCCCTTCATTCCCAAGGCGTGGACCCCCTTTCAGTGGCACCCCTTCGATGAGGTAAAAAGACTCAAAGAAAAAATTAAGATCATCAAAAGGGGACTCCAAAAAATCCCCCACCTTCGCGTGCTGTACGAACTTCCTAAATGGGGATATATACAGACCCTGCTCTCTATGGGGGACAGAAGAGTGGCACAGCTACTCTTGCTCGCCCATCAGACCAAAGGAGATTGGCCCTCTGCCTTTAAAAATTCCTATATTAACCCTGACTTTTGGGTGTATAGAGAAAAGAAGAAAGAAGAAACATTCCCTTGGGATTTTATCGACCATGGTCTCCAAAAGGAGACGTTGTGGAGAGAATATATAAAGGCTTTGAATAAGGGCTAAATTTTAACCTTTATCCTCGGATTTCTTATCTCTTTTTTCTTCCTCTTTGGTGGTCTTTTCACCTTTTCCCTTTTTGTCTTTATAATCGGTGGCGTACCAGCCACTTCCCTTTAGTTGAAAATTGGTAAGGGAGATAAGCCTTTGGAGTTTCCCAGAACAATATTTGCACTCCTGCAAGGGTTCGTCTGTGATTTTTTGCATCACCTCGAACTCCCGTCCACAATTTGTGCATTGATACTCATAGATTGGCAATTCCTAGCACCTCAATTATCGAATTTCACAAAAAATATAATTCCACCTCCGCCCTTTGTCAAGAAGTACCGGATGTGCCATATTCTATTGACATTCTGATCGATGCTTGTTATTTTGAACGAAAATACCGAATAAGAAGGAGAGGGTATGAGAACCATAAGGATTGCTTTGGCCCAGATTAATACCACGGTGGGAGATCTGGAGGGGAATGCCCAAAAGATAGTAGAGGAGATTCAAAGGGCCCGAGAGATGGGGGTGGATTTGCTCGCCTTCCCTGAACTGGCCATAACCGGCTATCCACCCGAGGACCTCCTTCTCATGCCAAGGTTTGTCCAACAAAATCTCGAGGTATTGCGCAAGATAGTGGAAACCACTAGAAGTATCACTGTCCTAGTGGGATTTATAAATAAAAAGGACGACATCTATAACGCAGCGGCCTTGATTCACGATGGAGAACTGGTGGATATCTATCATAAGATGTTTTTGCCTAATTACGGCGTCTTTGACGAAGACCGCTATTTTCAGGCTGGCAAAGAGGCGCTTGTCTTTGAACTAAACGGGGTAAAGATTGGAGTAAGTATATGTGAAGACATTTGGCATGCCGGTGATCCCTTGAAGACTGAGGCACTGCTGGGCGACGCCGAGATAGTAGTCAACATCTCCGCCTCCCCTTTCTACGCAGGCAAAAGGGGGTTCCGGCAACGGATGATCTCCACCAGGGCCAGCGACAATGCGGTCATCATCGCCTATGTCAATTTGGTGGGAGGGCAGGACGAATTGGTCTTTGACGGCAACAGCATAATCGTAGACCAAAAAGGGGAATTGATTGCTCAAGCCCATTCTTTGGAGGAGGACTTTTTGGTGGCCGATCTGGATATAGATACGGCCTTCATGGCCAGGTTACACGACCCCCGTCGCCGAAAAGAAAAGCTCACCTTCCGGCAAGATCACATCCCTTTGAAGGCCTTGAGTCTGACCAAAGTAAAAAAAGAGGTGGACCCTCCTCCAGCCCTCGAAAAACGCCAACCGATCCAGTACGATGATCTGGGGGAGGTATATCGCGCCTTAGTTCTGGGAACCCATGATTATGTTTACAAAAACAACTTCCAGAATGTACTCATTGGACTCAGTGGGGGGATAGATTCCTCGTTGGTGGCCGCTGTTGCCGTAGATGCCCTTGGGAAGGAAAACGTCACCGGTGTAGCCATGCCCTCTCTCTATACCACCAAGGAAAGCCTGGACGACGCACAAAAACTGGCCGACAACCTGGGAATAAAGTTGTTGAAGATCCCCATCTCCTCCATTTTTAATTCCTACCTGGAGACGCTAGGGCCTCATTTTCAAGGGATGAAGGAAGATGCCACAGAGGAAAATATCCAAGCCAGGATCAGAGGGAATATTCTCATGGCCCTTTCCAACAAATTTGGCTCCTTAGTCCTCACCACCGGCAACAAGAGTGAACTTAGCATGGGGTATTGTACTCTTTATGGGGATATGGCAGGGGGTTTTGCTGTGATAAAGGATTGCCCCAAGACTTTGGTATATCAGTTGGCGGATTATAAAAACAAAAAAGAGGGAAAAGAGGTCATCCCTGCCCGCATCCTTCAGAAGGAGCCTTCCGCTGAACTGCGCCCCAACCAAAAGGACAGCGATACCCTTCCGCCCTATAATCTGTTAGATCCCATCCTCCAGGCCTATGTGGAGGAGGACAAAGTGGCGGATGATGTTGTGGCCCTCGGCTTCTCTAAAGAAATGGTTAAAGATGTCATTGATAAAGTGGACCGAAATGAGTACAAGAGAAGACAGGCTCCTCCTGGTATTAAGATCACCCCTCGGGCCCTCGGGAAAGACAGACGCCTTCCCATCACCAATAGATACAGAAACTTTTAATTATGTAGCCTTAGCACCTTTCTTTAAACCATCGTACAAACCTCTCAATTCCCTCCTCTATCCCAATCTGAGGATCATAACCTAGGAGGCGGCGTGCCTTAGAGATATCGGCGTAGGTGATAGGAACGTCACCAGGCTGCTCAGGTAACTCCTCAATCTTTGCCTTCTTATCTAAAGCTCCTTCTAAAAGGGAGATAAGATCTCGTAAGGGGACGGTGCGGGATTCCCCCAGGTTAAAAATATCATAACCTCGCAGGTTTCTCACCGCCCCTATCACTCCCTCGACGATGTCATCGATATAGGTATAGTCACGGCGCGAAGAGCCATCACCGTAAACGGGTATCACTTTCCCCTGCTGGATAAGGCGGGTGAACTTATGTATGGCCATCTCAGGTCGCTGACGGGGACCATAGACGGTGAAAAACCTCAGACAGAAGACATTAAGACCGTAAAGGTAGTGGTAAGCATGGCAAAGAAGCTCCCCTGCCCTCTTGGTCACGGCATAGGGGGAGATCATCGCCTCCAGCCTATCCCCCTCGGAAAAGGGAACCTTACGGTTCCTGCCATAGACGGATGAGGAAGAACCAAAGATGAAATTAAATACACCAAACCTCCGACACACCTCCAACAGGTTCAGCGTACCCTTTATATTTACCTCCTCATAGAGGAGGGGATGCTGAATAGAAGGCCTTACACCCGCCCTAGCCGCCAAATGAATCACCAGATTAAAGGGCGATCTGTGAAACAGATCCTGCAAAAAACTCTTATCTCTGATATCCCCTTCAACAAGCAAAAACCTCTCATTACCTTCAGATGCCTCAATCTCCTCCACATTCTTCCTTTTGATCCCTGGGTCATAAAAAGGGTCGAAATTATCCAGACAGACGACCTCATACCCCTCCCGTAAGAGGCGCTGGCAGAGGTGTGAACCAATAAAACCAGCCCCACCTGTAACCAAAACCCGCTTCATGGACATCTCAATCCCTTTAAGGCTTGGGCCTTATCCTCCATTCACCTCCATCTCCCTCTTGTGGCTGAAGGACGGGAAGGTAGATGGTCACCCGCCCATCCCTTTTGCGATCCATTAGGACGGCGTTCATGCTCGTATAAATATACCCCAAGATCTCCCCTTTACGGTTAACAATATTGAGGGCCCGTGGTTCGAAAGGAAGGTCCCAAGTACGATCGATGTATTGATCATCCAAGCGTTTAATGGCGTAAATGATCTCCTCCTCGTTGAGGGAAGGGCCCCAAAACTTGGATGGAAGCTGATAGTCGTCTTTGAGATCAAAAAGCAGCGCCGTGGGTGCCTCTTTAACTCCCGCCGAGTAGACATCAAAGTCCTTGAAGAACTCACGATCAAAGGACCTTATCTTAAGCGTTACCTCTTCATTTACAGAGAGATTTTTCTGCTGAGCAGAGGAGAGGCCTAATGAGATAAAGGCAAATATCAAAGAGAGAAGAAAAAGAAATACAATCCCTTTCACCTTCAAAAACCTCCCTCCCTTTTCTCCTGATGAGTATCTTGGCTTACCTTCAAAGTACCTAATATGATGGCATCTATAGGCCATTACAATTCTTCCCATTGATAATAACCGGAAATTTTCAATACATTTTGAATATATACTGTAATTCTTCCATCTTTTTATAAAGTTCTCTGCTGATCTCTAACGATGCGAAGATAAGATATGATGTGTAAATAATTACAACAATGGTTAGGATTACCTTTAATGTCTTGTTAAACTTAGGACTTTTATAAAGCAATGGGAGGGCAAAGGGTCCCAATACAAAGAATAAAAGTAGAATTACACTAATTGGCCTTAAGTACCACTTAACTTCCCCATCTTCTTTACGCATCTCTCCCTTCCTCAAGCACTATATTGAGCTAAGGAATCAAAAATTATAAAAAAAATTAACATATAAATTAACAAAAAGCAAAGTCTGCCCTTTCTGTTGTACCTTATTTAAGCTCAATGAGACCCCTTCATTGACTTTTTGTATTGATTATCTTATAAATTAAATATACGATATACGTTCATTTTATTATTAAGGGGCACTTTTGTATACCGATATAGATAATTTTATCGATTACATGTCCTTAGAGAGGGGGACATCGCCCCATACCTGTCGGGCCTATCGAAAGGATTTGGAGTCGTTCGCTACCTTTTTAGGCAAAAAGGGACTTCCCCTTGATGTCACCAAGATAGACCACCTGATGATCCGCCTCTATTTGGGATACCTCTATAAAGAGGAAGGAGTAAAGCGCATCTCAGTAGGAAGAAAACTTGCCACCTTGAGAACATTCTTCAGGTACCTGAAAAGAGAGGGAATCATCGGGAAGAATCCCGCCAAGATGGTGGCGACCCCCAAGGGGAGAAAAGACCTCCCCCATGCCCTCACCGTGGATGAGGTCTTCAGGCTCTTGGATACCCCTGATAAGACCAACCCTTTGGGGCTCAGAGATTGGGCTATATTAGAGCTCCTTTACTCCAGTGGGCTCAGAGTAGCGGAACTCACCTCCCTCAATATGGAGGATCTAGACCTAGCAGGAGGAATGGTAAGGGTAATGGGAAAGGGGGGTAAGGAGAGAATGCTGCCTATCGGCTCCAAGGCCGCCGAGGCATTAAGGGCGTATTTGGCCCACAGAAAAAGGCTCGCCGGCAAGGGGGAAAGATCTCCCAAACCCCTTTTCCTCAACTATCGGGGAGGAAGACTTTCGGCTCGCAGTGTGGCCAGGATGGTAAAAAAATATCTCCAGAAGGGGGGGGTGTGGAAGAATATCTCTCCCCACACCTTTAGGCACTCCTTCGCCACCCATCTGCTGGATGCCGGGGCCGATCTGAGGGGTATACAGGAGTTACTGGGGCACGCCAGCCTCTCGACCACCCAAAGGTATACCCATGTAAGCACAGCAAGACTGATGGAGGTTTATGATCGGACCCATCCTCGGGCCAGAAAGGGGGGGAAAGATGTTTAGAGGTACAAGCATCCTCTCCGTGCGCCACAAGGGGAAGGTGGTGATGGCTGGGGATGGACAGGTAACCCTGGAGACCACAGTGATGAAACATCGGGCCCGAAAGGTTCGCAAACTCTATAACGACAAGGTCCTCGCTGGATTTGCTGGGACCACAGCCGATGCCTTCACCCTCTTTGAGCGTTTTGAGGGAAAATTAGAGCAATATAACGGAAACATCCTGCGGTCGGCCGTGGAGCTGGCCAAGGATTGGAGAACCGACAGACTGCTTAGAAGGCTAGAGGCCCTGTTGATCGTGGCCGATAAGGATCACTCCCTCATCATCTCAGGCAATGGCGATGTAGTGGAACCCGATGATGGGATCGTGGCCATCGGTTCCGGCGGCCCTTATGCTCAGGCGGCAGCAAGGGCCTTGGTGCTTCATTCCAACTTGGATGCCAGGACCATTGCCGAAGAAGCAATGCGAATAGCTTCAGAGATATGTATATACACAAACAATCAGATAGTAATCGAAGAGCTCTAAAAGAAAAAAGGACAAAGATGGAGCGGCCCCTGACGCCGAAACAGATCGTGGCCGAGTTAGATAAGTACATCATCGGCCAAGATGAGGCTAAAAGATCTGTGGCTATCGCCTTGCGAAACCGCTGGCGGCGTCAGCAGGTACCAAAGGAGTTGCAAGATGAGATTGCCCCAAAAAACATCATCATGATCGGTCCCACAGGGGTGGGCAAGACCGAGATCTCCCGCCGCCTGGCCAAACTTGCCCAGGCACCCTTTTTAAAGATCGAGGCTTCCAAGTTTACTGAGGTGGGGTACGTGGGGCGTGACGTGGAATCCATGATCAGAGATCTTACTGAACTGGCCGTCAGCATGGTGAGGAGAGAAGAGGAGGAAAAGATAAAGGATAAGGCCAGGGAAATGGCCGAGGAAAGGGTCCTAGATCTCCTTCTGCCCCCCTCCCCCACGAAGGCTCAATCCACGCTCTCACTGCCTGCTGCTACGGAAGACACCGAGCAGCAGTCGGAGGCGGAACACGCGCCACAGA
>QMLM01000021.1 GCA_003646745.1 Deltaproteobacteria bacterium
CCCCTGGCCATCCCGCTCACCACCGTCACACCAACAGCAGACAGCTCCTTACTGATCCTCTTGGTCATCGCCCGTCCATATGGGGAGACTTTGCGGGAGCCCACTATGGCAATCGCCAAGGAGTCCCCCTCTTTCAATTCCCCTCGTACATATAAAAGAGGAGGAGGATCGTGGATTTGGAGAAGGTTTTGGGGGTAGCCCTTATCTCGGGATGTGAGGATGGAAACCCCTAAATTCTCCGCCCTCTTTAACTCCTCAGCGGCGATCTGCTGCACCGGAAAATTTTTAATGGCCCTCGCCGTCTTCTCGCCTATCCCTTCCACGGCGGTCAGTTCGCGAATAGAAGCAGTAAACACCCCCTGTGGATCTTGAAATCTGGCCAGCAGGTTCCGGTAGGCGATGGGGCCCACTCCAGAAACCATATTTAAGGCTAGCCAAAAGAGCTTGTCCTCCATAATCCTTAATCCCTTGAACCCTCCAAAAAGAGTAAGTACTTCATTATTGCTTTCGGGGATGAAACCTCCTGAGGTAAGATTGAAAAACTTGCTGATTACAAGAGGCTAGCTTTCAAAGATAATTCCACAATGGCTAACAGTCAAGAGGAGACGAGGTCATTCAGTGACAGCCATGATCTCATCTCCCACATGGATGGGGAGTCGGCTCTTTGTAATCAAGGCCGTGGAGGTCTTCTTTTGCGTCCTTATGACAACCATCTTCCCGATCAAGTCCTCGGGAAGCCTGACCTTTTTCTTGGAGAGAGGATCCAAGGCCAACTCTCCTCGACGAAACACCAAAAAAAGATGTCCCGGTTTGATCTCGTCACCCTCCCCTCGGTCGATATATACTATGTCACCTTCACCCAGCTCTTCTTTCTTTCTTTTTGAGGCCACGATCCATCCAAAAAGGGGCCTCCCCAACTTACTTACAGCAAGTTCCTCTCGAGGAGGTATATAAGGCAGAAGCTCATCACCCCTGAGGATGGGGTCGAAAGAGAGGATTATAAAACCCATTTTAGTCTCACCTTCTGGTTCAGTGACCTTTACTATCCCCAAGATCATGACTTTTCTCCCTATCACCTTGTGGGTGATAGGATGGATTATGGGCTCACCAACCCTGAAGATAGTGAACTTATCCCCCTTTTTTACCTCCATTCCTTTCTTAAAGGTGAGATGAACTTTATCGCCCTCGCTCAACATCACTTTGTCCTCTTTGGCCTCGATGATACTTCCTATCCCCTCCATCATCTGCTTTGTTATGAATCCGGCTGAATAGACCTCCGGATAGCAAACGAGTTTTATCTTAGCTGGGGGAGGTAGCAGAGTAGGAGGAACCCCTTTCGGCTTGCGGGCAAGTGGTGGCTTTACCCCTTTAACCTTAGCAGGTTTTTCCTCTTCTATTAGCACCTTATAAGGATAGAGGCGGATACGGTCCCCTGGGTAGATCCAGTGAGGATTGGTTATGTATTGATTCTGCTGCCAGAGCCTAGGCCATAGAAAGGGATCGCCGTAAAACCTCTGAGATATATCCCACAGGGTATCCCCCTTTTTCACTATATAATCCATCTCCCTATCTAAGACCTTTTGAGCAGGAAAGACTCGCCCCACATGACTAAACCCTAAAAGTAACATTACGCCGCACAAGAAAAATATCGTTCCTTTCTTCATCCATCACCTCTCAAAAGGGTAACTTGTTAATCTTATTGACTAAAATGCAAATAATTTCCCTTTTCCTTCCATTTGGGTTTACAACTATTTTTAATTTTTGTCAAGTCAAAAGTTCATCTTTTCCCTTGTCCTGGGAAGGAAGTTAATAATATAATAAGCCTCAAATTTCATAATCTATCCAGTACCTTCATCAGGGAGGGTTAATTGTGACATCAAGGGTACTTCTTGGCAACGAGGCCATCGCCCGGGGCTTAGTGGAAGGAGGATGCCAGGTGATGGCCTCCTATCCTGGCACTCCTGCCTCGGAGATCTTGCCAGGGGTGCTAAAGTTCAGGGAAGAAGAGGGTTTGGATGTTTACGTAGAGTGGTCGATAAATGAAAAGGTGGCCTTCGAGATTGCCCTAGCAGCCTCCTATGCCGGCAAAAGGGCTGCTGTGGCCATGAAACAGGTAGGACTCAACGTGGCAAGCGACCCTTTGATGAGCTCCATCTACACCGGAGTAAAAGGAGGTTTCGTCATCATCTCCGCCGATGACCCCGGCCCCTACTCCTCTCAGACGGAACAGGACTCCAGGTTTTGGGGCCTTTTGGCCAAAGTCCCCGTCTTGGATCCTTCCTCACCGCAGGAAGCCAAGGAAATGGCTAAATATGCCTTTGAGCTTTCCGAGAGGTTTGAGATACCTGTGCTTTTGCGCCCCACCCTCAGGATATGCCACGCCAGGCAGACTATCAAGTTCGATCCTCCCAGAAGGGAGGATCGAACGGCTGCTTTTGAAAAAAACCCCCATCGTTGGGCAGCTACCCCCCGTTATCGGTACACCCTTCATCGAGATCTTAGCCGCAAGTTGGCAGCCATTAAAAAGGAATATGAGACCTCACGTTTTAACTTCTCAATCTTAGCTGGAGCCCCCTTACGCCCATCCTCTAAACCTTTCCCCTTGGGTATAATAGCCGGCGGAATTGTTTATGGCACCCTCAGAGACCTCTTGGAAGATATGGGGATCGATGCCGAAATCCCTATCTTGCGAATCGGTACTTCCTGTCCTTTTCCAGAGGAGGTGGTAAGGCCTTTTGTCTCCTTTTGCCACCACATCTTAGTCCTAGAGGAGCCAGATGCTGTTTTGGAACTCCAGTTAAGGGAGAGGGAAAAGGTCAGGGGAAGGTTAGATGGTACCGTACCCAAAGAGGGGGAACTGACTCCAGAGGTGGTGGAGAGAATCCTGAAACAGGTAGGCCGTGAGTTAGGAATAATCTCCGAGGCAGAGGGTGAAAGTTTGGGCGTTGAGGCTGAAATACCCCTGCGCAGGCCCACCCTTTGCTCAGGTTGCCCTCACAGGGCTGCCTTTTACGCCATCAGAAGGGCTTTCCCTCAAGCCATTTTCCCCAGCGACATTGGCTGTTATACCTTGGGCCTAAATCTAGGGGCCGTGGATATCATCCTCGACATGGGGGCAGCCATCAATATAGCTAGCGGTCTTTATCAGGCCTATCGACAGGATGGCCAACGAGTGCCAATTGTGGCCACTATTGGGGACTCTACATTTTTTCACGCAGGCATCCCTGCACTGGTTAATGCGGTCCACAACAGAGCTAGATTTGTCTTGGTAATCCTTGACAACAGCACCACCGCCATGACGGGCATGCAGCCCACACCGGCCTCGAATCAGGCGGTCGATAGAGGTCAGGCAGAAGCAGTATCCATCGAAGATTTGGTAAGGGGTTGTGGCATCGAATATTTGCGGATAATCGACCCTTACGATATCCCCGAAATGATCTCAGTGGTGAGGGAAGCTCAAAGGCATACAGAGGAAGAAAGGGGAGGAGTAGCTGTCATAATATCCCGCCATCCGTGTATACAACTGATCCGAGAGATGCCCGTCGAAAAGAGGGTGAAAGTGGTGATTCAACCTCCTCCATCCTCTATAGAAAAAGAGATCCTTAAGCCGCTATATCAGGATAGAACCCCTCCCTGCAATGAGGCCTGCCCAGCAGGCACAGATGTGGAGGCCTTTCTCTCCTTCCTTGCCCAGGGAAATTTAGAGGAGGCAGTGCAGGAGATCTTAAAGCGGCACCCCTTTCCCTCTGTTTGTGGCAGGGTGTGCTTTCACCCCTGCGAGGAGGCCTGTAACCGTGGCCAGTGGGATCAGCCGGTGGCCATCGCCGCATTGGAAAGGGCAATTGGAGACGAGGGGGGAAGGATAGCCTTGGAGAAGAAGCGAAGGGGAAACGGTATCCAAGTGGCGGTGGTAGGAGGAGGACCAGCTGGGCTGACATGTGCCTATAACCTGGCACTTTTAGGTTATAAAGTCCATGTCTTCGAGGCACAGCCGGAAGTGGGTGGAATGTTGAGATATGGAATCCCCCCCTACCGTCTCCCGAAGGACGTCTTGCGCAGAGAGATAGATCGGATCAAGTCCCTGGGGGTAATGATAAGCACAGGGGTAAGGGTTGGTATGAATATTTCTCTCGAAGAGTTAAAAAGGAATTTTAAGGCGGTATTCTTGGCCACTGGTGCCCATAAAAGAAAAAAACTGAGAATACCGGGTGAGGATCTAGAAGGCGTATATCAGGGCTTAGATATATTGCAGGCCATCAATATGGGGAAAGAGATCGAGATAAAGGGGCGGATAGGGGTTATTGGTGGAGGGAATACTGCGATAGATGTAGCTCGCTGCCTTCTGAGGATGGGGTGCAGCACGACGATCTTCTATCGAAGGACAGAGGAGGAGATGCCTGCCTACCACCAGGAGGTCCAAGAGGCTTTAGCCGAAGGGGTGAAGATAGAATATCTTGTGTCCCCAGTAAGGATCCTGGAAGAAGGGGGAAGGATTAGGGCAGTAGAGTTGGTGAAGATGCGGCGAGCAGATATGGGCGATGACGGCCGAAGAGAAGTATCTCCCATTGATGGTTCCCAATTCACCATGGAGCTAGAGGGGGTAGTGGTAGCCATAGGGGAAGAACCTGATCTGTCATTTTTGAACTGTGAGTTAGATGAATTGAAAAAGGGGATCTTCATAGGTGGCGACCTCCTTCCCCAACCTCGAACAGTCGCCCATGCCCTGGGATCAGGCCGCAGAGGGGCCTTAGCTATCCACAAATATCTACAGGGTGATGTAGATATGCCATCGACACAAAAGATAAGAGTCCTTCAGAAGGTCTCAATTGAAGATATAGATCTGAGTTGGTTCCCTCAACAGAACAGACCATCCCTTCCGAGGATCTCTAAAAAGAGGGCAGCGAGGGGATTTGTTGAGGTACAAAGGGGCATTTCTTTGATGCAGGCGCAAAAGGAAGCGGCTGAAAGATGCTTTCACTGTGGTAGCTGTACCAAGTGCGACTATTGCTTGATCTCTTGTCCAGAAGAGGCCATAGTGAGAGGGGAAGAGGGGTACAGAATTGACCTTGATAAATGCACACTTTGCCGGCTTTGTGCTGAGGTGTGCCCGCGAGGAGCTATCTCTATGCCCATGGTCGAGGGTTGTGTAGGCTGTGGATACTGCCTAAAGCTCTTTGAATGTCCTTCCCTCATAATGAGCGACACAAAAGCAGAGGTGGATGAGAGCACCTGCATACAGTGCGGTCTCTGCGTCTATGTCTGCCCGCAGGGGGCGATTAAGGAGAACAAGTCATGAAACTAAAAATAATCTTTGCTGGAGTGGGGGGGCAAGGAGTTCTGTTCGCCACCAGGATTTTCTATGAGCTAGCCCATAGCAAAGGGGAGCTGGTCTATGGATCGGAGACCCATGGGATGAGCCAGCGAGGAGGTTCTGTAGTCTCCCACCTCAAGATAGGCCACTATCACAGCCCCTTGGTCGGCAAAGCAACGGCGGATATCCTCTTCGGGTTTCAAAAGGAGGAAGGGTTGAGGAATCTGTCTATGTTGAGGAAGGGCGGTGCTGCCATCATCAACTCTCCTGAACAACTCCCTTATCAGGAGGAAGGGGAAATAACTCTATACATATTAGACGCCGATGAATTGGCCAGGAGAATAGGAAATCCCTTGGCTGTTAACCTTGTGCTCATCGGCTATGGAATTTCCACCGACAGGATTCCCTTCTCCTACGAAGAGGTGAGAGAGATAACCTCACGTCTTACTCCATCTCACCTTCAGGAAGCTAACCTCCGGGCCCTGGAGGTGGGGTTCTCATCAGCAGGGCATTAGGCCTTCATAAGGAGATGAAAACATTACTAGACCAATAAATACTTCTTCCTTACCTCCTCATTCTCTTTTAGTTCCTCAATACTTCCCTGATAGCGGATCTGCCCATTATCTATAATATAGCCATGATCGCTTAATCTAAGGGCAGATCGCACGTTTTGCTCAGCCAGCAGGACAGTTAAACCGGCCTCCTTCAATTTTTTTATCTTCTCTTCCAGGGCATGTACCAGCACAGGTGCTAAACCCTCGGTAGGCTCATCCAGGAGCAAAAGATCAGGATTCCCCATCAGTGCCCTGGCAATGGCCAGCATCTTCTGTTCACCACCGCTAAGACAACCACCTTTGCGGTGCTCGATATCCCTTAAGGCGGGAAAGATCTCATAGACCTTCTCTTTACTCCACCCTTGTTCCTCCTTGAGCTGCCTTGCAGCAATCTCCAGGTTTTCACCGACAGTAAGGTCAGCAAATATCCTTCTGTCATCGGGGACATAGCCAATGCCTTTGCGGGCAAGCAAATAGGGCTCCATCCCGCTAATCTCCTCCCCCTTGAACCTGATGCTACCCTGTTTTGGTGGCGTCAACCCCATTATGCTCTTCAGCGTGGTGGTCTTCCCGGCTCCGTTACGGCCAAGTAGGCACACTATTTCTCCTCGCTCAACCTTGAGGGTAACCCCAAAGAGGATATGACTCAGACCATAATAGGTGTGAATTCCCTCTACCTCAAGCACTACTCACCCCCTAGGTAGGCCTCCTGCACCTCCTTGTTCCTCCTTACCTCCTGTGGTTCTGCTTGAACAAGGGTGCGCCCTTGATGCATAACCATGATGCTCTGTGCCACGGAGAACACCACCTCCATATCATGCTCACAGAACAAGATGGTTAAACCTCGGGTATCAGCCAACCTCTTAATTAGCTCCATGGTCGCCGATGTCTCCTCAGGAGACATACCTGCTGTAGGCTCGTCCAAAATCAACAGCTCTGGTTCATTCCCTAAGGCTATCGCTATTTCCAATATCTTCTGATCACCATGGGAGAGCGAACCAGCTACCTCCAGTGCCTTTCCCGAAAGACCTACGCTTTCCAAAATGACCTCTGTCTCCTCCACAGCTATATTGTGAGCTGGATGCAAAAGTTCTGAGCTCTTCCTCTGTTGCGATAACACTGCCACCTGGACATTCTCGAAGACAGTAAGGCGGGGAAAGATGTTGACTATCTGAAATGAGCGGGCGATCCCCTTTTTACAGATCTCGTAAGGGGGTAAACCGCCGATGTCCTCTCCCTTAAAGGTTATCCTCCCCTCATCCGGTTTAAGTTGGCCGGTGATCAAGTTAAAAAGGGTGGTCTTTCCAGCACCGTTGGGGCCGATCACTGCCACCAACTCACCTTTTCCAACGACTAGATTAGCCCCATTCACCGCCTTAAAGTCGTCGAACGATTTTTCCACGGCCTCCACACGCAACATCTATTCACTCCTGTGCGCTACCTCTTTGGCTAGAGGCCTAAATTTCCCTAAGAAATATCCCATCACACCCTCCGGCAAGAAGAAGATCAGCAATATCAGAATCACCCCCAAAACCAAAGTCCAGTACTCCGTATAGATACCGACGAAAGTCCGTAGCGACACTATTATTGCTGCCCCCAAAATTGGTCCGGCGAAAGTAAACCATCCTCCCAAAAGGCACATTATGAACACTTCCAGCGACAAGACCCAAAACAATAAGTCGGGGAAGACGGATCGTTCCAGCACAACAAACAAAACCCCGGCTACTCCCGCGAAAAATGTTGCAATTACTATTGCCTTAAGTTGATGACGCCTTACATTTATCCCTACTGCCTCGCATCGCTGTGGGTTATCCCGGATGGCCTGAAGAGTACGCCCAAAAGGAGATTTTACTATCAAGTACATGGCCATCAAGCAGATCGTAAGAATGACTAAAATAAAGTAGTAAGAATTGTTTTGGGAAGAGAGTAAAGCCGGCATGGGTACACCATGGATGCCATCATCGCCGCCAGTAAGGGTATACCAGCGGAAGGCGATGGCCCAAATCAGTGAGCCCAAAGAGATCTGGAGCATGGCAAAATAAAGCCTGGTCAGTCTGACACAAAACCAGCCTATGAGAAACCCCGTCACCGTCGCCATTACGGGCCCGGCGACAAAACCTACCCAGACAGGCAGGGAGGTCTTAGTCAACATTAGGGCAACCGTATAAGCCCCTACCCCGTAGAAGACACCGTGATGAAATTGGAACATTCCACCATAACCGACAACGAGATTAAGGCTCATGGCCAAAAGAGAGGTGACAAAGATCAACGCTATTATATAGGTGTAAAATCTAGGAAGGATTGAGGGGAAAATAAGTAAAACAATGAAGATAATAGCTAAAAACCAAAGCAACCTCTTTTCGGTAATCCCTCTGAACAAGCCTCGACCCCTTGTTACCAAACTGATTTAAGAAGCCCCCTGGGACGTAAAAGCAATACAATAACTACTGCAGCATAAGGAAATACAATGGCAAATTGTGGCCAAAGCAATACGCCAAAGGAGTGGGTCACCCCAAAAATAAGTGAGCCGACAAGAGCTCCCCAAATATTCCCCAATCCCCCAATAGTGACGATGAGGAAGGCCTCGATAATAATGTCATGATCCATCCCTAGGCAGATACTCACCGTTGGAGCGACCAGCGCTCCACCAAGACCAGCGAGAAAACAACCGATCACAAATGCTGCAGCAAAAACCCAACTTACATTTATACCTACTGCCCCTACCATCTCTCTGTCAACAGCTGCTGCACGGGAGATCTTACCTATCTTGGTTTTATTTACAAAAAGCCATAAAAAAATGGCTACCAGCGGCCCAACGATGAGAAGAAAAAGATTGTAGCGGGGAAGCGAAGCCCCAAACATTGAGACCGATCCTCTGAGTATGTTCGGCGCTAACACCGAACAATATTCTGGGCCCCAGGTTATCTTTACCAAATCGTCAAGGATAAGCATCAAGGCAAAAGTAAATAGCAGCAGCATCAGATGCTCTCTTTGGTAGAGGTGGCAGAACAGCGCCCTTTCTGCTACCAAGCTCACCAAGGCTACTACCAAGGGGGCTAGGATTAGGGCCAACCAAAAGCCACTGGAACTGCTGCCCAAATGGGTGAAAATACTATAGGCTGCAAATGCCCCTATCATATAAAGTGAACCATGGGCAATATTAGGAACCCTGAGTACCCCTAGGATAAAGCTCAACCCAGCACAGACGATGAACAAAATCATTGCCCGGCTAAGCCCAACTAATAACTGAGTACTCAGGGAAGCAAAATCCATAGTGTTGGCTTTCCTTCATAATCAGTAGCGGGGGCCAGAAGGCCAGCCCCCGCTTATTGTATCAAAGTTATTATTTTTCGCGTGCCTTTTTAATCTCCTCGCATGTGGGCATCACCTCATCGCCGGTCAGGGTCACTATATCGGTAGAAATGATAAAATCGTACTCTGGCACCTTCTTGGTCACACCCAGATACATCGGCAGCACAGCTTGATGGTCACAGGCTCGCATCTCTATCTCGCCCACAGGGCTTGCTATCTTCAACCCCTCCAGCGCATCGATGAACTTCTCCCTGTCCAAGGTACCTGCCTTTTTAAATGCCTCGGCGATGAAATGAGCGGTAATATAGCCATGAAAGGCGGGAAATCCAGGAGGCTCCCCATAGGCCTCTTTAAAGGCCTTGACAAATTCCTTATTAGCTGGGGTATCAGGATAATAGAAATGGTAGTCCATGGTACCCATCACCCCCTCAGGGGCCTCTGGACCAAGAGGCTTTAGTACGGCATGATCCGTTGCCGTGTGGATCCAAATGGCGACTTTCTCAGCCATACCGGTGGCCTTGATCGCCTTCATAACATTGGTCATGCTGCGGCCCCCAGTGCAAAAGATGACAGCCTCGGGTTTAGCAGCCAGAATAGCGGTAATATATGGGATCAGATCTGGTTCACCTACCTTCCACCACGATTGCCCCAAAAGCTCTACTTCAGGTTTAAGTTTCTTCAGGTTACGCCATGCAGCATCAGCTATGGCGTGACCATACTCATAATCATCCCCAGCGATCCAATATTTGGTGTAAGGCTTTTTAGCTAAAGCAACCCCACCCGCCTTGCCCGCCATAGCGGTATTTTCACCGGTTGAGAAAACATAACGATGCCCCTTTTCTCCGGTGATCCTTTCGCTCTTGGAGATCCAAACCATAAATGGCACCTTCTCACCCTTGCAATAATCGGATACAGCCAAGGCGACGGAGCTACTAATCGTGCCCACCAATAGATCCACCTTCTCCCTCATCACCAGCTCTTTGGCCATACTGAGGCCGATATCCACCTTAAACTTGGTGTCACGGGTGGTGTACTCGATCTTCGTCCCCAAGACACCTTCTTTGTTGATCTCATTCAGGGCCAGTTTAAATCCGTTGAGGGCGTCCTTGGCATAAACTGCAGGAGGGCCGCTGTAACAATCTATTATCCCCACCTTGATAGGACGTTCGATTTTGGGAGCCTTCTTGCAGGAGCTAAAAAACAAAGCCGCTGTGGCCAAGGGCAATATTGCTATTATAAAGATCTTTAAAACCATTTTTTGTTTCATTTTGTCTCCCCTCCGCAATTACTACTAGTTATCATACACAGCCTAATCCAAACTCCTCCTCCATTTACCACCTCCTCTCAACTTTATTTCTCTGGCCTTTAACTTCCTTCTGAAAATTTGAGGATTTTTGTTGATCCGCAGCATCTTTAGACTGTAATATTATATAGCTAATTAATCCAATAGCCAGTAGTTGTCAAGCAAAAAAACTTTTTAAGACCAAGGGGGGGAGTTATGCCAATTATAAGGATTGATATGATTGAGGGCAGAACCTTAGAGCAGAAGAGAAAAATTGTCCAGGAGATAACCCAAACCATGGTGCAGGTGGCCGGTGCCAAACCGGAGGATGTCCGTATCATCATCGTCGATCATCCTATGGAAAATCTGGCTACTAGTGGAGGGCTCCTTAGTGATGATCCCACACGCAGGCACCCGTGAAGCGTTATTTATCAGGAAACGACCACCGACTTTTTAGCAAAATGTAGCTGATAAGGCCTATTCCCAGCAAAGAACACCCAAGGGCAAAGACATCCCCATACCTTGTATAGAAGGTCATACCCTCGTCCTTTAGGCTTATCTGCTGCAGAAATGTTTCGCGCGTAAAGATATTGCTGGCCTTGTGGACCCTCCCCCAAGGATCAATAAAGGCACTTATCCCGGTGTTGGCCGCTCTCACCAACCATATCCTGTTCTCTACGGACCTAAAGGTTGCCTGGGCCAGGTGTTGGTAAGGGGCAGAGGTTTTCCCAAACCAGGCGTCGTTGGTAATGGTCACCATGAAATCGGCGCCCCTGCGGACGAACTCCCTGCAAAGTTCAGGGAAGATTACCTCGAAGCAGATCAAGACCCCAAACCTGCCTTCTGGAAGTTGAAAGATCACCGCATCTTCGCCAGGTGAGATGTTCCCTATGCCCACTAACGAATTGAAAAAAGGAAAGAAACGAGACAGGGGGACGTATTCACCAAAGGGGACAAGGTGAATTTTATCGTAACGGCCCAGGATTTGGGAAGCGGGAGACAACAAATAGGCGCTATTGTAGACCTCTATTCCCTTCTCACCCTTTTCGCAGTAGAGGCTGCCAAAGAGAAGATATGCATCTACTTCTTTAGGGATAGCTAATACCTCCCCATCCAGCTCCGTACCTGAGGGAAAATAAGATGGGAGGGCGGTCTCGGGCCAAACAATAAGCCCAGGGGAGGCACCCATAAGGCCAAGGGTGAGTTTTCTATATATCTCTAAGGTCCGCTTTTGAAATCTCTTGTCCCATTTTACATCTTGGGCAATATTCCCTTGCACCACTGCAACCTTAAGAACTCTCCTATTGCTTAAGGGGAAATGAACCTTCCAGACTCCATAGGCAAAGACCATAACCAATAATGCCAAAGCGAAAAGGGAACCCTTGAGGGGAAGTTCCCCTTTTCCCCTCCAATAGGCGAGCCAAAGAAAAATGAGGGTATTGGTTAATACCAGAAAAAAAGAGACCCCATAGATACCGGTAATGTCGGCTATTTGGACAAGGGTAATATTTAAGTACTGAGAGTAACCAAGCAGGGCCCAAGGGAACCCGCTGAGAAGGAATGAACGCAGGTATTCCAACCCTACCCATATAGCCGGAAGAGCTAAAATTGAGATCCAGCCCTCTTTTTCATGAAAATAAGAGGTGAGATAGCTGAAGGCCCCCCAGTAGAGGCTGAGGTAGAGGACCAAAAGGATGAGTATGGGAATGGTCAAGGGAAGAGGGATGTTGCCGTATCTGTGCACGGCCACCACAATCCAGTAAAGAAGCCCCAGATAGGCGATAAGCCCGGCGAAGACTCCTAGTATGAAGGCATCCTTCCCACTCTTCCCACGGATGCACCAAAGGAGGGGAACCAGAAAGAACCACGCCAAGGGCCAAAGATCAAAGTTGGGAAAACTAAGGGCTAAAAGGATCCCTGAGGTGGCTGCCCAAAAGTAGTCCTGCCCTTTCCCTGGTGGGGATATCATGGGATAAAACTTCGGAAGAACTCCTCGATCTTTGAGACCACGTACTCCTGCTGCCCCCGGGTGAGTTCGGGATAAATGGGAAGAGCCAAAGTCTCCTTTGCAGCCCTCTCGGCATGGGGGAAATCCCCCTCTTCATATCCTAGGTCCTTATAGCATTCTTGCAGATGCAGCGGGAGTGGATAGTAGATATCTGTCCCTATCCCCTCTCGGAAGAGGAACTCTCTGAGTTCATCCCTCTTGGGAACCCTGATGACATATTGGTTGTAGATGTGGCGATTGTTATATTGTACAAAGGGCGTTTTTATCCCGAAAGCCTTATGGTCTATCTCCTCAAAGAGTCTATCATAGTAGGCAGCATTTTCCCTCCTCCTCTGAGTCCACTCCTCCAGATAGCGAAACTTTACCAGAAGGATAGCAGCCTGCAGGGCATCTAATCTGCTATTCACCCCGATAAGTTGATGGTAGTACTTAGATCCAGCGCCATGTACCCTGAGCAATCTAATCCGCTCCGCCAGCTCATCGTCATTGGTGGTCACCATTCCCCCATCGCCAAATCCTCCCAAGTTCTTTGAAGGATAGAAGGAAAAACATCCCAAATCTCCAATGCTTCCCGCCCGTTGGTGGGTGCTGGAGTCCTTTATGTAGTCAGCCCCGATGGCCTGGGCAGCGTCTTCAATAAGCCAGAGGCCGTACCTTTGTGCCAGTTCCTTTATCGGCTCCATATCGGCGCACTGACCGAAGAGGTGTACAGGGATGATGGCCTTGGTCTTAGAGGTAATACGCTCCTGTATTTTTGCGGGCTCTAGATTATATGTCTGAGAATCTATGAACAAAAATGTCGGTTTACCCCGTACCTTGGAGATGGAGCCGTGCTTGGCAAACAAGGTAAAGGGGGTGGGGATTACC
>QMLM01000022.1 GCA_003646745.1 Deltaproteobacteria bacterium
AACACCTCCTGCCCGGACGAGGAGAACTTCCTCTTACCCGCTTTCTGCTGCAATTGGGCCGGCTAGACTATAAAGGGTTTTTGACCTTAGAATCTATGCCTTCTGAATTTCCGCAAAAGACAAAAGATATCATCAGAACCCTGGGAGATGTTGTGGAGTACCTAAGGGCCGAAACAGAGTAGAGCCGGCTGCACGGAGTGACAAAAATTGTCACACCAACCGAAGGGCAATCCCCCTAACGAAGCTCCGAGCTAGGAAAAACAAGGGATTCTTATAAATCAAGATGATGGCACAAAACTTGCTTTCCCCAAATTGATACTTCCATGAACAAGGCAAAAATAGAACAGAACAAATTCAAATTGCAAAGAAATATTGACATAAAGGGCAAAGAGTGATAAAAAAAAGATCTCTATTGAGGAAAGGGGCGAAATCATGTCGATGAGGCTGGGGCAATTACTTTTAAAGGCGCAGTTAATCACCGAAGAGCAGCTTAAACAGGCACTAAGTGAGCAGAAGATCAGAGGGGTGAGTCTGAGTTCCGCTTTGATAGAGCTGGGGTTCCTCAAGGAGGAAGACCTTCTGAACTTTCTTAAAAAAAGGTATGGGGTCCCCTCTATAAACCTCGCCGATCTAGAATTAGACCCCAAGCTGGTAGAGTTGATTGGACACGACTTTATGCAAAAGAATCAAGTGGTCCCGGTACGCAGGAGCGGTTCCACCCTCTATTTGGCCATGGTTGACCCCTTCAATGTCTCGGTGATAGACGATATCAAATTTCGTACAGGATATCATGTAGAGGCACTGGTAGCCTCGGAGACAGACATTAAAAGAGCCATAGATAGATTCATTGACCCTGCCTCTTCCATCGACGGAGTTCTCACCGATTTCGAGGACGAAGGGATGGAGGTGGTGAGGCATGAGGATAGCTTCGATCTTACCGAATTGGAAAAGACTGCTGAAGAAGCGCCGGTTGTAAAACTCGTCAATCTCATCCTTGCCGATGCCATCACCAAAGGGGCCAGTGATATCCACCTGGAGCCTTATGAGAAGTTCTTCCGGGTGAGGTACAGAATCGATGGGGTCCTTTATGAGGTGATGAGACCACCCATCAGGATGAAAAATGCCATCACCTCTCGGATCAAGATCATGGCCCAACTGGATATCGCCGAGCGCCGCCTTCCCCAAGGAGGGCGTTTTCTTATCAGGATGCAAAACAGGGAGATGGATTTCCGGGTATCAGTTATCCCCACCCTCTTTGGCGAAAAGGTGGTCTTGCGGCTTCTGGACAAATCGAAGCTACAACTGGATATGACAAAACTGGGATTCGAACCTGAAACACTAGAGATATTCCGAAAGGCCATTCATAAACCTTTTGGGATGATCTTGGTCACGGGTCCCACTGGAAGTGGAAAGACCACCACCCTTTATTCAGTCCTCTCAGAACTCAATAAGACCTCGGACAACATCTGTACTGCTGAGGACCCAATAGAGTTCAACATACCTGGGGTAAACCAAGTCCAGATGCATGAAGCCATCGGGCTAAACTTCGCCACTGCCCTCAGAGAGTTCCTGCGCCAGGACCCAGATATAATAATGGTGGGCGAGATCAGGGATCTGGAAACTGCCGAAATAGGGATAAAGGCCGCCCTGACTGGACATCTGGTCCTCAGCACCCTGCACACCAATGATGCCCCCAGTACGATAAGCCGTTTGCTCGATATGGGGGTGGAGCCGTTTCTTGTCTCCTCCTCGGTGATTATGGTGGTGGCGCAGAGATTGGTCCGCGTCATCTGTCCAGATTGTAAGGAACCGGTCGAGGTGCCTCCTGAGGCCCTCCTTGATTTAGGGGTCCCCGAAGAGGAGATCTACGACTTTACCTGCTATAAAGGGAGGGGCTGCAATAGTTGCAGCAACATAGGCTACCGCGGCAGGATAGCCCTCTTCGAAGTAATGCCTGTAAATGAAGAGATTAAAGAGTTGACGCTGAGAAGAACACCTGCCAATGAAATTAAAAAGGCGGCAATCCAGGCAGGTATGAAGACCTTGAGGGAGAGTGGTATCACCAAGATCAAACAAGGTGTAACTACCATCGAAGAAGTACTAAGAGTAACCGTAGATTAGCTTTTGTGAGGTTTTAACCATGCCCGACCTACAAGACCTATTAAGGACGATGATCGAACACGGGGCCACCGACCTTCATATCACCACCGGTTCTCCTCCTCAAATCCGGGTGGACGGCCGGCTTGTCCCTCTGGATCTACCTCCCCTGACCCCTGCGGATACGAAAAGGCTCTGTTACAGCATCCTCACCGATGCTCAAAAACACCGCTTTGAGGAGGAACACGAGCTTGACTTCTCCTTCGGGATAAAGGGGCTGTCTAGATTTAGGGGAAACCTATTCCTTCAAAGGGGGGCTGTGGCAGCGGCCATTAGGGCCATCCCATATAAAATAAAGAGCTTTCAAGAACTGGGCCTTCCCCCTATTATAGAGGAGATAATCAGGAAACCGAAAGGGCTCATCCTAGTTACAGGCCCCACCGGCGCAGGCAAATCTACTACCTTAGCTGCTATGATCGACAGAATTAACGAAGAGAGGAATGCCCATATCATCACCATCGAGGACCCTATTGAGTATCTCCACCCCCATAAGGGGTGCGTGGTAAATCAAAGAGAGGTGAACTCAGACACCTTTAGCTTCCAGGCGGCCTTAAAACATATCCTGCGCCAGGACCCCGATGTGGTCCTTATCGGAGAGATGAGGGATTTGGAAACTATAGAGGCAGCCCTTACCATCGCTGAAACCGGACATCTCACCCTCGCCACCCTGCACACTAACTCATGCTCTGAGAGTATAAACCGGATCATCGACGTCTTCCCCCCTCACCAACAACCTCAGGTCAGGACACTGCTCTCCTTTGTCCTAGAGGGGGTCCTTACCCAACAACTGTTGCCAAAGGCTAATGGGAGGGGATTGATCCTGGCCCTGGAGATCATGATCCCCAATCCAGCCATCCGCAACCTCATCAGGGAGGATAAAGTGCATCAGATCTACGGACAGATGCAGGTGGGACAACTTAAGTTTGGGATGCAGACCATGAACCAATCCCTCCTTAGCCTTTATGAAAGGGGGCTCATCACCCTCAATGACGCCATGGCTAGGTCCCCCAACCTAGAGGAGTTCCGGCAGATGTTGGGGGAGAGCGCGCTGAAGAGATAGAAATGAATTAAATAGAGGACGCAATGCCAAAATATATTTGGGAGGGCAGGACCCCACGAGGGGATTTCCGCAAAGGAGAACTCGAGGGCCCGAGTGAGACGGCCATCAGGGCCTACCTCAGACAACAACAGATCATCCCCACCAAGATCGTCTCCAAGGGGAAAGAGATCAAATTCACCCTCCCCTTCATGAAGGGGAGGGTGAGAAAGAAGTCCCTGGCGATCTTCACCCGCCAATTGGCTACTATGATCGATGCTGGCCTCCCTCTAGTCCAGTCCTTGGATATCTTAGCACAACAGGAAGAAAACGAGACCTTCAAGGAAATTATCAGGGGAGTGAAGGAGGATGTCGAGGCGGGGGCCACCTTTGCGGCTGCCCTTAAAAAGTACCCGCGCGTCTTCGACAACCTTTATATCAATCTCGTGGTGGCAGGGGAAGAGGCTGGTACCTTAGACGTAATCCTTAACCGCTTGGCCACCCATATAGAGAAGATAGAGGGTTTGAAAAAAAAGATCAGATCTGCTCTGGTTTATCCCGCCATGATTGTAGCAGTAGCCATTGTCGTCAGCATTGTCCTGCTGGTATTCGTCATCCCAGTGTTCGAGCGGCTGTTTGCAGGGGTGGGTACATCGCTGCCTTTGCCTACCCAGATCGTCATCAACATCAGCAGGTTTGCCAAAAGCTATATGCCCCTCATCATTCTTTTCTTAATAATCCTGGCCTTTGTGCTTAGAAATTATTACAGAACGGAAGGCGGAAAGACAAAGATCGACGGGTTCTTTTTAAAACTTCCTATCTTTGGGGAGCTTGTTAGAAAGGTCTCCATCGCCAGGTTTGCTCGCACCTTGGCCACTTTGGTAACCAGTGGGGTACCTATTTTAGAATCCCTGAATATTGTGGCCGGGGCATCGGGGAACAAAGTAGTTGAGCAAGCCATCCTGGAGGGACGAGCAAGTATCAGCGAGGGGCAGACCATCTCTGAACCCTTGGCCCGCAGTGGTGTCTTCCCCGTCATGGTAACCCAGATGATCTCGGTAGGCGAAACCACCGGTTCCTTAGAACTCATGCTCACCAAAATTGCTGATTTCTACGAGGAAGAGGTGGACGTGGCTGTGGCTACCCTAAGCTCCCTACTAGAACCGATGTTGATGATCTTTTTAGGCGTAACCATAGGGGGACTAGTCATCTCCATGTATTTGCCCATCTTTAAGATGGCTTCAGCCTTTTAGCCGAAGAAACGAGATGCAACAACGGCTGAAAAAGCTGGTCCTTTATCGACTTATTCTTACCTCTATTTTCCTGCTCATGGGATTGTTTTTCCAATTAAAGGGGATCTCTATCTTTTGGGGTCCTTACACCTTCTTTCACTTCTTTATCATCCTTCTGTACGTCACCACTATATTCTTCGCCATTTTATTGCGGAAATTTAAAAACCTTATCCTGCTAACGTACTCCCAAGTTATCGCCGACTCCGTAATCATCACTGGGATTGTATACGTGACCGGTGGTGGCTTAAGCCTCTTCTTTCCCCTCTATGTCTTGGTAGTCCTAGAGGCTGGGGTCATCTTGGAGAGGCAAGGGGGTCTCATGGCAGCCTCCATATGCAGTATCTCGTATGGACTGTTGCTAAACCTAGAATACTATTGGGTGATCCCATCGCTGGCCCCCCGCTACCCTTATCACAGCATCTATTTGTTATATAAGCTCTTTCTTGCTATCTTAAGCTTCTATTTGGCGGGATACCTCACCGGATATTTAGCGGAAGAGGTCCGCAAAAGGGGCAGGGAGCTGAGGAAGACCCGCGAGGACTACAGCAGGCTCGAGGCCTTTAATCGTTACGTAATTCAGAGCATCCAAAGTGGACTTCTAACCACCGACCTAGAGGGAAGGATAACCTTTCTGAACCAAGCAGGGGAAAAGATCTTAGGTCTCGGTATCTCTCAGCTTAGGTACCGTCCCCTCATCGACATATTTCCGGATATAGAGGAGGACTTCTATGGGAGACTTCGCTCCCGGGTAGAGACTACTTTTCAAAGGCCCGACGCAGAAGAGATAAAGCTGGGGCTTTCTGTCTCTCCCCTAAAGGATCATAAGGGCAAAGAGGTCGGCAAAATCATCATCTTCCAGGATCTCACCCACATAAAGGAGATGGAAGAATCTATGAGGAGAGCAGAAAAACTGGCCACCATCGGACAGTTGGCTGCTGGCATTGCCCATGAGATCCGCAACCCTCTGGCCTCCATAAGTGGAGCCATCCAGCTGCTCAAAGAAGAGAAGGAGACAAACGAAAGTACCCAAAAGTTAATGGAAATAATCTTGGCAGAGTCCAGCCGCCTCAATCGCCTTATTACCGATTTCCTGCTGTATGCCCAGCCCCCTAAGCTCAATAAAAAAGCGGTGGACATTGGAGCCCTGGTGGAAGATACCTTAGAGGTTTTCTCTCGCTCACCCCAATGGACCCAAGGGACGAGATTAGTCAAGATTATAGAACCACATGTCACTATATCGGGTGATCCCCAACGATTGCAGCAGGTCCTTTGGAACCTTTTTATCAATGCCGTAGACGCCATGGGGGGAAAGGGGATGTTAGAGGTAAAGGTTCAAAGGGATGGAAGAAGGCAGAAGGCAATACTTCTAGTCTCGGATACAGGCAAGGGAATTTCACCAGCGGAAATAAACAAGATCTTCGACCCTTTTTTTACCACCAAAGAGGGGGGCACAGGATTGGGACTCTCTATAGTGCATAAGATAGTAGAAAGCCATGGAGGGGAAATCTTTGTGGAGAGCCAGCCTGATCGAGGCACCACATTTACCCTCACTTTCCCCGCTTCATAGATGCGCCAAGAGGCACATCTATTATCTGGGGGCAAAACCCCCCATGTAAAGACGATTGGTCAAATCTCCTGCGGGAGGAGCGAATATGACAAAACAAAAGATACTGGTGGTAGATGACGAAAAGAGTATGTGCGATTTTTTGGAAATTATGTTAAGAAAAGAAGGGTACGATGTGACTTGTACCACCAGCGGGGAAAAGGCCTTACAATTATTGGAGGATAGTCTCTATAGTATGGTACTCACTGATGTCAGGATGCCTGGGGTAGATGGATTCGATGTATTGCGCAAGACCAAGGAAATCAGTCCAGATACGGTGGTAATTATGATCACCGCTTACGGTTCCCCTGAGGGGGCAGTCACTGCCATGAAAGAGGGGGCATATGACTACATCACCAAACCCTTCCGTATAGAAGAGGTAAAACTCACCATCCGCAAAGCCCTGGAAAGGAGCAACCTCCTTAAGGAAAATATCCTGCTGCGCCAAGAGATAGAAGAGAGATATAAATTTTGGAACATCATCGGTAAAAGCCCCAAGATGCAGCGGATATATGACCTGGTGGAGAAGGTCTCCCAGACCAAGGCCAATGTGTTGATCACTGGGGAAAGTGGCACGGGCAAGGAGTTGGTGGCCAAGGCCATCCACTACAACAGTCCTAGAAAAAACAGGGCCTTTGTTACCCTCAACTGCGGTGCCATTCCGGAGAACCTGTTGGAAAGCGAGCTCTTCGGTCACATGAAGGGCGCCTTTACGGGGGCTATTGCCAATAAAAGGGGACTACTGGAGATAGCCGATGGGGGTACCCTCTTTATGGATGAGGTGGGGGAACTTCCTTTCCCACTCCAAGTGAAACTTTTGCGGGTGATTCAAGAACGTGAATTTAAACGGGTGGGGGGGACAGAAGACCTTAAGGTAGATGTAAGAATAATATCGGCAAGCAACCAAGATCTGGAACAGAAGGTAATACAAGGTGATTTTCGAGAGGATCTATTCTACCGCCTCAACGTAATACAGATAAAACTCCCGCCACTGCGGGAACGTAAAGAGGATATACCTTTATTAGTGAATCATTTCATCAAAAAATATAGCCTTGACACAGGAAAGGAGATAAAGGGGATATCTCCCGAGGCCTTGGGTTTGCTGCTGAGCTACGGCTTCCCCGGCAATGTCAGGGAACTAGAAAACATCATAGAGAGAAGCATAACGCTGGAAACATCCTCCATGATTACGGAAAGACACATCCGCTCCTATCTCAACGAGAGGATGATCTCTAAGAGCATCCCACCCTCCTTGGAGATCCCAGAGGAAGGAATCGACCTCAACAAGGTGGTGGAAGACCTGGAGAAGGCCTTCATCCTCAAGGCCTTGGAGCAAACAGGGGGGGTAAAAAAGAAAGCAGCGGAACTGCTGGGGATGAATTTTAGGGCGATGAGATATAAACTGGCCAAATACGGGCTTTAACTTCTTTTAAACCACCTCTCAAGGTCTCGCCAGCTCCACTTGACAAAGATAGGCCGTCCATGAGGGCAGGTAGCGGGATAGGCGGTATCTTCCCATCGTCTCAGTAATGCCCTTACTTCTTCCTCTTGTAACCTTCTGTTCGCTTTAATGGCCCCGTGGCAGGCTAGAAGCACACAAATCCTATCCAAGACACCTTCCAAGACCCCCCCCTCCCCCCATTGGGCTAGCTCTTCAGCCAAGGCCTCTAGCAGGGAAGCTAAGTCTTCCCCCTGCAGAAAAGAGGGAACTGAATTAACGGCTAAGGTCTTACCTCCAAACCCCTCCAGATCCAAACCCACCCTTGCCAACTCCTCTCGATGTCCCAGTAATAACTGTGCTTCCTCCTCCTTCATCTCAATTAGTTGTGGCACAAGAAAATGCTGCTTAGGCAACGTCTTAGTTTGAAGGGATCTCTTCAAGCTCTCATACAGAACTCTCTCATGGGCTGCGTGTTGATCGACGATCACCACCCCCTCTTCCCCCTCCATTACGATATATGTCCCCTTGATTTGTCCTACCATTCGCCAAAGTGAGGAGGAACTGCCCTGTTCATCGATCATGAAATTGGGTGATGAAGAGAAGGGGTAATCCTTTCTCGCCTCTAATGCCTCCAAAGTTTGGCCTTCTAACGGATGATCTAAGGCGCGCCTCAGGGAACCGGAGACCCACCTGTGCAGCTGCTCTGGTTTGCGAAAACGAACTTCCATTTTTGTGGGATGGACGTTAACATCGACATCAGAGGGAGGAACCGAAATTGAGAGGATAACCACCGGGTACATCTTGGCGGGAATAAGCCTCCGATATGCCTCTAAAACGGCGTGAGAGATCAATTTGTCCTTGATATAGCGCCCATTCACATAGATATAGATCCCCTTTGAGGAGCCACGGACATAAGTGGGCAGGGTGGCCCACCCCTTCATCTCTCCCTCTCCTTCACTGTCCGCAATTCTAACTAACTGAGAGGCAACTTCTTTCCCCAAAATAGCCCTGATTCGTGATCTCTCATCCTGGGTGGGTGGGAGGTTGAAAAGAACCCGTTTGTTATGAGCCAGGGAAAATCCCACAGAAAAATGGGCCAGGGCCATCCTGGTGACCACCTCGATGATATGGGCCATTTCGGTTTGGACCCCCCTCAAAAACTTCCTTCTGGCAGGTAGATTGTAAAAGAGGTCGCTCACCTCCACCCTTGTCCCCGGAGGGCTTCCTGTCTCCATCACCTCCCTTACCTGCCCACCCTCCACCAGGATTTGTGTCCCTGAAAGCTCGTCCGTCGTCCTGGTTACCAAGAGCGTTCGTGACACCGCGGCAATGGAGGGAAGAGCCTCCCCTCTGAAGCCTAAGGTTCGAATAGAGAGGAGGTCTTCTTCCTCGCGGATCTTGCTGGTGGCGTGTCTCTCGAAGGCAAGAAGGGCATCCTCTCTGCTCATCCCTTCACCATCGTCCATGACCACAATCCTCTTCCTGCCCCCCAGCTCTACCTCTATCCTTATGTTGCTGCTTCCCGCATCCAGGGAGTTTTCCAAAAGTTCCTTCACCACAGAGGCAGGCCTCTCGATCACCTCCCCTGCCGCAATCTTGCTCACCAAACCACTGGGAAGTACCCTTATCCTAGTGGCCACCCTTCACCTCGGAACTCTATATACCTTTCTCTCCTTAATCCATCTGTGTATCTGTTCACCTTCTCCCTCATAACCCCTTCTGCCCATCATCCCATAGGTGAGCCTTTTGCCCTCTTCCACCGCTGGTTGATCGAAGGGGTTTACCCCGTAGAGACCCCCTGCGAAGGCGGTCTGGACCTCTAAGAGATAAAAAAGCCCTCCCAGAACCTTGGCGTCCAATCCTCTGAGGTAAATGGTGCAATTGCTCCTTTTATTTCTGGTCAACACGAATTCCGTTGCCCTCCTCTCGGCCTCTATAAGTTCATTCAGACTCTTCCCCTCCAAATAGGCGGTCTCCTCACCCCACGAGCCACCTGCGGGTATCCTCATCATGCGGGAGAAGGAACCCAAGGCCAGAAAGGTTATCACCTTATCATAGGGGCCCTCTAGATAGAGTTGAAGCTGGGAGTGTTGATCGGTGACCCCAAGGGCCTTAACGGGAGTGGGACCTACATATACTGATCTACCTCGTAGATCCTTCTTCTTTCCCAAACTTTCAGCCCATAACTGTCTAAACCAATCGGCCACCTCCCTTAATCCGTCTGCATAGGGCATCATCACCGATATCCCTTTGCCCTTCTTTGTGTGGGCCAGATATTGCAGGGTCGCATTGAGGAGGGCGGGGTTCGCCTCTAACTCCTCATCACAGCAGTATTTGTCCATTATGGCGGCCCCTTCGAGGAGCCCCTCAATCTTTATACCTAAGAAGGCAGCAGGGAAAAGCCCCACAGGGGTGAGGACGGAAAACCTACCCCCCACCCCTGGAGGGACAGAAAAGCTCACCAACCCCTCATCTTCAGCCAATCTCCTGAGGGGGCCTTTTGAGGGGTCGGTGGTCACCACCACCCTTCTCCTCCACTCTGGTCCCCACCTCTGCTTTAGAAACTCCAAAAAGATGAGAAACTGGCTTAAGGTCTCAATAGTGGAGCCAGATTTGCTGACGACATTGACGACAGTCTGAGACAGATCCAATACATCCAGTAGCCCTGCGATGGTATCGGGATCGATATTATCCAAAAAGAAAACCCGCGGTCCCTTTCGGGCTTCAGAGGGTAGAAGATTGTGAAAGGGATGTCCAAGGGCAGCAATTAGCGCCCTGCCCCCTAGCGCTGACCCCCCAATGCCAAGGACCACCAACTCATGGGCACTGCCTCGGAGATCTTCAACCACACGTTTGATCTCCTCTATCCCTCCCTGATAAGGGAGGTTGAGAAAGGGGAGGTTGCCCTCATCCCTCTCACGTTGAACCCAACGCTGGACCCCTTTGACCCTATCCCTAATCTGCCCTATTTCCTCGGATGTAATTCCATGATCGGCCCCAATGACCTCTGCCATCATATTGGAATAATCCAGATAGATATCATTACCCTGCCAGATCATCTCCCCACTCCTGTGTAAAGGCCCCTATTCTGCGGAATCTGTGATATCTCTCCAATAGAAGCCTCTGCTCGGGGACATCCCTCAATTCCCCCAAGTGTCGCAGTACCGCCTCCTTGAAATTGCTCGCTGCCCCTTGCCAGTCGCGATGGGCACCGCCCAAAGGCTCGGGGATGACCTCGTCTATCACCCCTAGCTTTAACAAATCCATGGCCGTCAACTTAAGGGCCTCTGCCGCTAAAGGGCCTTTAGTACCATCCCTCCACAGGATGGCGGCGCAGCCCTCGGGGGAGATGACCGAATAAATGGCGTTTTCCATCATCAAGATTCTATCCCCCACACCGATGGCCAAGGCACCGCCGCTGCCTCCTTCACCGATGACCACCACAACGATGGGCACGGGGAAGGTGGCCATTTCCCTGAGGTTGTGTGCTATGGCTTCCGACTGTCCCCTTTCCTCCGCCCCCACCCCTGGATAGGCCCCCGGCGTATCGATCATGGTAATAATGGGTTTTTTGAACCTCGCCCCTAGCTCCATTATCCTGAGGGCCTTCCTGTAACCCTCTGGATGAGGCATGCCGAAGTTCCGAAAACTCATCTCTTTCACATCTCTACCCTTCTGATGTCCTACCACTATCACTGTCTCGCCGTCTAAACGGGCAATACCACCTACCATGGCGGGATCATCCATAAATCTCCTGTCGCCATGCAGTTCTATAAAGTCCTCAAAGACCAACTGGATATAGTCCAAGGTATGGGGTCGGTCGATGTGACGGGACAGCTGCGTCCTCTGCCAAGGGGTAAGCTGAGAATATATATCTTGCCTGAGTTTGGCCAAGCGCCTCTGGAGCTTTTTTAACCTCGTTTGGACTCTGGGATCATCGCGGGGGGCAAAACGCTGCAATTCCTCATACTCCCGCTCAAGCTCCATGAGTGGCCTTTCAAAATCCAGATAGTGTCGTACCACTTCTATATACCCTTATATAGGTTTAACTTTTTCCGCTATATGTTTTTTTATCATTTAGTGCACCTATCCGAAAATAATATCTCATTCCATCGTCACTGTCTTCGCCCCCAATAACCCCTCTACCGACCTCAGCAGTTCCTCAGAAGGATCCACCATTAGCTCGGGGGATGGGGCAATAATCACCTCTGAACGAGGGGGAACAATGAGGTGAATGAGGGCTTCACAATCCCCCCTATTCTCCTCCAGAATCTCCCTCAACTTCAACATCTGTTCTTTGGAAAGACCTAGAGTACGTAGCCTGATGTGGACTTTTGACACCTTTTGCTTTTTTGCCTCATCCAAGGGTAAAAGGGCAGAGGCCTTCACCTTAACCCTCTCCTCTCCTTTGTCCAAGGTACCCTTAACTAGGACGGGTAAATCCACCTTTACATAGGGACGAGCACTGCGAAAGAGCTCAGGAAAGACGATTACCTCTACTCTCCCCTTCATATCCTCCAGGGAGAGAAAGGCCATTTGTTCTCCCCTTTTCGTACTTATCTCCTTCACCTCCGCCACCAATCCACAGATGCTAACCTGAGTGCCGTTTCCCATCTCGGCCAACGCCTGTGTGTCTGCAGTGGTGAGCTCACGAATGTCCTGCTCATATTTAGCCAAGGGATGGCTTGTCAGATAAAAACCGAGCACCTCCTTCTCAAAGCTCAAGAGTTGACTTTCGGGCCACTCCTCTAAATCGGGCAATTGCATTTGAGCTTGTTGGCTCTCAAGGGTATCGAAGAGGGCGGGTTGACCTCGCCACCTCTGTCTTTGCTTAGCCTGTCCCTTCTCCAAGGCCTCTTCCAAGACCAGCATGAGCTGCGATCTACGTGCACCGGTAAAATCAAAGGCCCCAGCCTTAATGAGGCTCTCTAATACCCTGCGATTGACCTTACGCAAATCCACCGACTCGCAAAAATCGAATAAGGAAGAAAACCTTCCTTTTTCATCTCGAAGGCGCAATATCTCTTCTACAGCTCCGAAACCCACGTTTTTGACCGCCCCCAGGCCATATCTAATCCCCCCTCTATAGACGGTAAAACCCCAATCGCTCTCATTTATGTCTGGGGGGTGAACCTCTATCCCTTTCTCGCGGCACTCGGCCACATACCTCATTACCTTGTCGGTATTGTCCATGTCACAGGTGAGCAGTGCCGCCATGAACTCGATGGGATAATGGGCCTTTAGGTAAGCCGTCTGGTAGGCGATCAGGGCATAGGCAGCGCTGTGAGACTTGTTAAAGCCATATTCAGCAAACTTGGCCATCATCTCAAAGATCCGCTCAGACTTTTCCTGCTCTATACCATTGCGACGGGCCCCTTGGATAAACTTCTCCTTTAACCTTTCCATCTCCCCCGGATCCTTTTTGCTCATGGCACGGCGCAGGATATCGGCATCCCCCAAAGAAAAATTGGCAAGGCTGCTTGCAATCCTCATCACTTGTTCCTGATAGACGATCACCCCATAAGTATCTTCGAGAATCTCCCTCAATTTAGGTATTTC
>QMLM01000023.1 GCA_003646745.1 Deltaproteobacteria bacterium
GCTTCTGATGGATTGGGTACTTGATCCATCCATGGCGTTGGCTTGGGTACTTCCCGATGAAACGTCCAAGGAGGCAGATAGATTTTTGAGTCAGATTTCTGCAAAAAGTATTCTTTGGGTCCCAGCACTGTGGTGGTACGAAATAGCAAATGCATTGATTATAGCGCAACGTCGACAAAGATTGACAGAGGCTGAGAGAGTACGTTTGATAGGGCTTTATGGTATGCTTCCCATAAGAACTGATATCCTTCTCGATCCAAATATTGTGTTGCGTTTTCATACCCTGGCGCAAGAATATACCCTATCTGTCTACGACGCTGCTTATCTAGAATTGGCTCAACGTAAAGGTATAGGTCTCGCTACCTTAGATAAACGCCTTCATTCCGCCGCCCTAAAAGCCGGGGTAAGAGTTGCTTAGTAGGTAGATAAAGATCATCACCTTTTATCCCTTTGTCGTTATGTGGTTTTGAATCCTGTGAGGGCTGGATTAGCGCAGAGGCCTGAGCAGGGGCCCTGGAGTAGTTACAAGACCACTGTATCTGAAGGCAGAAGGGCTTCTTTTTTGGAGACTGGTCGGATACTTTTTCAGTTTGGTGATGAAAGGAGGGGAACGATAAGGCGATATAAAGAGTTTGTCCTTGAGGGGGTAAGGGGGTGAGTTTCCTTGGTTAAGGGGCAGATATTTCTTGGGGAGGAGTTTATTGAAAGGTTCAAGGGGTTGATAAGGGATAAGGAGGGAATAAGGGAGGCATCCAGGGTTCAGAGGTATACGAAAGGTCTCCTTTGAAAGGGCCTTGAGGAGAGAAAGGTTCAAGAGGAGGTTTGCTATGAGAAAGAGATGGTCAACGGTATTTATTGCCTTTGTGATTATAGCCATCCTATCCGGCAGCATTTTGGCCCAGGGCAAGAGGGTCCTAATGGTCATCGCCCACAATGGCTTTCGCGATGAGGAGCTTGCCAGACCCAAAACCCTCTTAGAGGGGGCTGGATATGAGATTATCATTGCCTCTTCCTCCCTGGGGGAGGCAAAAGGGATGTTAGGGGCCAAGATCAAGCCCCACATCCTGCTCCAAGATGCAAAAGTAGCTGATTACGAGGCAGTGATCTTTGTGGGCGGGATAGGCGCCCAGCAATATTGGCACGATCCTATGGCCCACCGCCTTGCCCAGGAGGCCATCTCGCAGGGGAAGGTTCTGGGGGCCATTTGTATCGCCCCTGTAATACTGGCCAACGCCGGCGTACTGCAGGGGAAGAAGGCCACGGTATGGGCCTCTGAGAAGAGAAAGCTGGAAAACAGAGGTGCTCAATATACGGGTAGGATGGTGGAGGTGGATGGTCGGATCGTCACTGCCAACGGTCCTCAGGCGGCCGAAGCCTTCGGAAAAGAAATCCTGCGGCTTTTAGGAAGATGAAACGAAAGAAAGAGGAAATTCCTTGACAAATACCATATATTGTAGTATTTTCCTTAAAAAACTCAAAATATAGTTTTTAAGGGTCAGCAACAAGATATTCATCGAAGGAATAGTTTGTATTTTAAAAGGAGGTAATGTTATGGACGAGAGAAAGGGAATTGGGGTCAGCTATGAGTTCGACACCAAGGACTTCATAAATAGTTTTGTCGGAGTGGCCAAGACGGTGCTCACAAGGCCTAGCGATTTTTACCAGAACATGCCTACTACCGGAGGTTTTTCCCAGCCAGTCACTTTCTTGGCGATCTGTTTGGGGGTTTCTGGTATCCTTGCCGCTATCATCATGGGAGGAAATCCCTTTATCTTCTTCAAATTCCTTTTAATCGGTCTGGCCTTTTCCTTTGTAGGTGCAGGTGTCCTGCACTTCATCGCTCAGAAGTTCTTTGCTGGAAGGGGTGAATATGAGGGGACTTATCGGGTAGTGGCCTATGCCGGTGCGGTTGACCTGTTGGCTTGGATACCTTTTTTGGGGGTCTTAGCTGGCCTTTATGGTTTTTACCTCCAAGTGGTGGGATTGGAGAGAGTTCAAGGAATAACCAAAGGCCAGGCATTCCTCACCATTTTGATATCTCTGGCTATCTATCTTATCCTATCTCTTTTAGCGGGGGGACTCTTTTTGGTCATGCGTTAGCGCAGGAGGGGTTATGCCCGAGGTCAGGACTAGGTTTGCACCCAGTCCCACGGGTTATCTACATATAGGGGGAGCGAGGACGGCCCTCTTTAACTGGCTCTTTGCCCGCCACCACAGGGGCAAATTCATTTTGCGAATTGAGGATACCGATGTGGCCCGTTCCAGCCAGGAATACCTCGCCGCTATCCTGGATGGCCTAAGGTGGCTGGGTCTGGACTGGGATGAAGGACCATATTTTCAAAGCCAGCGGATGCAGTTGTACCGAGAGCATGTGGAGAGGCTCTTAAGGGAAGGGAAGGCCTACCGCTGTTATTGCACTCCAGAGGAATTGGAGCAAAGGCGCCAGCAAGCCCTGGCCGAGGGACGCAAGCCCAAGTACGATGGGCGCTGCCGCGAACGCACAGATCAGCCAACGGGTCTTCCCTATGCCATCAGGTTCAAGTCCCCGCAGGAAGGGGTGACGATAGTGGATGACCTGATCAAGGGAAAGGTGGCTTTCGATAACAGGGAGTTGGACGATCTTATTATCATGCGCAGTGATGGCGCCCCGACCTACAACTTCGTAGTCGTGGTGGACGACGCCCTCATGGGGATCACCCACGTCATCCGCGGTGACGATCACCTCAACAATACCCCTCGCCAGATCCTTCTGTATGAAGCCCTGGGATATCCTATTCCCAAGTTCGCCCATCTCCCCCTCATCTTGGGCCAGGACCGCACCAGACTCAGCAAGAGACATGGGGCTACTTCAGTCAATGCCTACCAGCAGATGGGTTGCCTACCTCATGCCCTGGTCAATTATCTAGCCAGGCTCGGATGGTCTTATGGTGATCAGGAGATTTTTTCCCGGCAGGAGTTGATCGAGAAATTCTCCCTTGAGAACGTGGGGAAATCGGCTGGGGTCTTCAACCCAGAAAAGCTTCTTTGGCTGAATGCCCACTACATTAGGGAGGGTGATCCAAGGGAGATCGCCCAGATGCTTCTGCCCTTTTTGCGCCAAAGGGGGGTGGAGGTAGAGTGTGACGAGATGCTTATCAAGGTGGTCCGGACCCTGCAGCCCAGGGCCAAGACCTTGGTGGAGATGGCCGAAGCGGCTGAGTTCTACTTTAAGGGTGACTTTACCTACGATGAAAAGGGGGCAAGAAAATTTCTTCTGCCTGAGTTATCCCCCTTTTTGATCTCTCTTATCCAGGAGCTTCGCTCTGGGGGGGGCTTTGCTCAGGCCGAGCTTGAGGGACTCTTTCGCCAATTGGCCGCGCAAAAGGGACTGAAATTGACCCAGGCAGCCCAGGGGGTGAGGGTGGCACTTACCGGAAAGACGGTGAGTCCCGGACTATTTGAGGTGATGGAGATTTTGGGAAAGCAGGAGGTTATTAAAAGGTTGGAGAGGGCCTTGGCTTATATAGGATCAGGTGATGAGAGGGGAGGCTGATGAGGTTAAAGAGGATAGAGATCCTGGGATTCAAGTCCTTTATGGAGCGCACGGTTTTTACCTTTCCCTCTCGCATCACCGCCATTGTGGGTCCTAATGGTTGCGGTAAGAGTAATATTGTCGATGCCGTGCTATGGGCCATGGGCGAGATGCGCCCCACGCACCTTCGTGGTCGCTCTATGGAGGATGTAATCTTTAATGGCACTGAGACCCTGAAGCCCTTGGGGATGGCGGAGGTATCCTTGATATTCGCCAACGAAGGGGGACCTTCATTGGAGGGGTATGGGGAGTTCAGCGAAATCATGGTTACCAGGCGTCTGTTTCGTTCGGGAGAGAGTGAATATCTGATCAATAAGGTCCCCTGCCGGCTCAAGGATATCAAGGACCTCTTTTTGGGGACAGGGGTAGGAGTAAACGCCTACTCCATCATCGAACAGGGGCAGGTGGAGGTGATGCTTAACGCTCGTCCTCAAGAAAGGAGGCACCTGATTGAGGAGGCGGCCGGAGTCACCAAGTATAAGGAGAGGAAGCGGGAGACATTGCTCAAGATGGAGAGAACGAGGCAGAATCTCTTGCGGGTTCAGGATGTCATCGCTGAGGTGCGCAGGCAGATGAATTCATTGCGCCGACAGGCTGCCAAGGCGCGCAGATATAGGCAATATCAGGGAGAAATCAGGGACTTGGAGGTCGGGCTAGCCCTAGCGGAGTTTGGCGAGAAGGAAAGGGAACTTGCCGAGATTGAGGGGTACCTGCGCAACAAGAAAGATGAAGAACAAAGAGGGCTTGCCCAGTTGGCCAGTTTGGAAGGGGAGTTGGAGGAGATCAAACGCACGCTCTTGGATGCGGAGCAGAACCTATCTGAGGCCCAAGGGGAGATCTACCGTATCGAAGGCCGGATCCAAAGGGAGCAGGAACGAGCTAACTCTCTTGAACGGGAACTTCAAGGATTGCATTCTCTGGAGATCCAATGCCGGGAGGAGCTAGAGGGATTGAAGTTGGAACAAGATGAGTTAAGTCAGAAGGAGCAGAGATATCGGAAGGAGTTGGTTGAGATTGAACAGCAGTTAAAGGGTACAGGGGAGTTGTTGGAAGCGGAACAAGGGAGGCTAGCAGAAGTAGAGGCCGCCTGTGCGGTGCGAGAAAAGGATTTAGAAGGTCTGAAGGAGGAAATTCTGCAGGCTAGTACCCAGCTTACCCGCTTGCATAACCTCATTGAAGATGGCGAAAGGAGAGAGAGGGAATTTTCGCAAAAAAGAGAAAGGTTAGAGCGGGATCTGGAGGTTTTACAAAAGGAGCAAGAGGAGCTGCAGCAACAAATCAGCAGGGCAGAGGAGGCGGCAAATAAGCTGGCCGAACGCAAGGAGGCCCTGGATGTAGATATTCACAGAACAGAGGAAGAGATACAGCGCCTGCAAGGAGATATCTACCAAAAAGAGGCACACCTTAAGGAGTTGGAGGGTGAGCTACATCGGCTGCGTCCTTACCTGAGTTCCCTTGTCGACATGCAGAGGAGGTTTGAAGGGTATGCAGAGGGGGTGAAGGCCATTATGGCCTCTGAGAGGGTATCATTTAAAGAAGGGGTTATCGGGGTATTGGCGGATAGGGTAGAGGTAGACCCTCGGTATGAAGCCGCCCTGGAGGCCGCCTTGGGACACAGACTTCAATTCCTCCTGGTCAGGGAGAAAAAGGATGCCCTACGGGCCATAAAACACCTAAAGGAGAAAGGGTTGGGCAGGGGTAGTTTTCTCCCCCTCGATGTTATACCGCACTCGCAGCCTTCTTCTATCCAGAAGAAGGGGGATCCCCGGTTTCTCGGCTCACTTTTGGAATTTATAAGGGTAAAAGAGGAATATAGACACCTTTTTGAGTTCCTTTTAAATGACGTATGGTTGGTCAGGGATCTAGCGGAGATTGTGGAGACGGAGCAGGCAGGTCGTGGGGTCTTTGTGACGCTGGAGGGGGACATATGGGATAGAGAAGGGGTGCTTACAGGAGGAAGCTGGGATAGTTCCCCTTCAGGGATCCTCACAAGAAAGAGGCAGATTAAGGAGATAGAAGATGAAATTTTCCATAAGGAGGTGGAAGGGAAAAAGTTGTCTCAAGGGTTAGAAAAGCTGAAAAGGGAAGCCTTAGTGGCCAAGGGAGAATTAGAGGCACTGAGGGAAGAGGGCTATAAGCTGGAGAGGGAGGAGCTAGGGTTAAAGGCAAATCTGGAGGCCACCAAGGGGAACCTAATAGCCCTCAAGAGGAAGGCAGAGGTGTTGAGATTTGAGTTAGACCAGATCGATTTGGAAGCGGCGCAGCTTCATGAGCAAATGGAGGAAGTTGCTGCCCAAATGGCTGATTATAGAAAGGTCAAGGAGAAGGGGGAGGAGGATATCGAGGGATTGAGAAAGGTATTGGCCGGATTGTGGCAGCAGAGAGATAGGTTGAGGGAAGGGGTGACAGGGCTGCGGGTTCAAATGGCCTCCCTCCAGGAGAGGGAAAAAGGCCTTTTGGACAGTTTGGAAGAGTTGGAAAAGGCGCGGAATTCCCTTTGCGCCCAGAAAGAGCGAAAAGAGGGACAATTGAAGCAGCTACAGGCCCAAATCCAGGAGATCATCAGGGCGCAAGAGGTGGCGAGGGAATCATTGGGAGGGCTGATCGCTGCTAGGCAGAACAAAGACAAGTTGCTAGAGGGTAAGGGGGAGGAGGTTAAAGGGCTGAGGGCCCAGATATCCGAGTTGGAGGCAATTATAAAAGGCTTGCGCGTACAGTTGAAGGAAATTCAAGACTCCATCTCTCAGCAGGGCCTCAGGCTCTCCCAGATAGAGATGGACATGGGTCACCTGGCCGATAGGATTCAAGAACGATATGGTATCTCGCTGTCCTCCTTGATGGAGAAAAGGGATTATTCCTTTAACTTAAGGAGGGAGGAGGCTAATAAGAGGCTTTCTGAACTAAAGCTCAAGGTTGAGGGGCTAGGCGAGGTCAATCCCGGGGCGGTGGAGGAATATGAAGATTTGAGGAAGAGATATGAATTTCTTCAGGCTCAGAAGGATGATTTGCAAAAATCCCTGGCTACTTTAAGTAAGACCATCGCCGAGATAAACCGCACCTCAGCCCAGCGTTTCAGAGAGACCTTCGCCAAGGCAAACAAGGAATTTCAAGGACTTGTCCCGAGATTGTTCGGCGGCGGCCAGGGTGAACTGGTCCTTGATAACTCCTCAGCGGAACCAGGGGTGGATATCTACATACAGCCGGCTGGCAAGAGGCTCAAAAGCGTGGACCTCCTCTCCGGAGGTGAGAAGGCCCTGACGGCCATTGCCTTTATTTTTTCCCTTTTTTTACTGCGCCCCACCCCCTTTTGCCTCTTGGATGAGATAGACTCTCCTTTAGACGACGCCAACATAGATAGATTTGCCGCCCTCTTGAGTGAGATGAGCCAGCAATCCCAGTTCATTTTAATCACCCACAATAAGGGCACCATGAAGATAGCTGATGCTCTCTATGGGATCACCATGGAGACTCCAGGGGTGTCTAAGGTGGTCTCGGTAAGGCTGAATTAGAGGGAATAAGGGAGGTAGGAATGTTAGGGTTCGCCAGCACTGAAATGGCATTGGCCTTTATCTGTTGTATCCTTGCCCCTTTGTTCTGTGTCATCTACGGTTTGATCATGTGGAATAAGGGTGAGGAGCCCACCGGCGAGGAATTCAAAGGAAGGGTTGAGTGGGAGAGGGAAGAAAGGGCCTTGGAGGAGGGGTTACCGTAAAGATTGGGCTAAAGTTCAACTGAAGGGCAGCAAGTGGTCTTCAATATAATTATCTCTATAGCTTACATTATAATAGTGGCCTATCTTGGCCACAGGGGTTGGAAGCAGACGCAGACAGCCAGCGATTATATGCTCGCCGGCCGGAAGACCCATCCATATGTGATGGCCGTCTCTTATGGGGCAACCTTTATTAGTACCTCGGCCATCATTGGCTTCGGGGGGGCGGCGGCGCTTTTTGGATTTCCCCTCCTGTGGTTGGCTTTCCTTAACATATTTGTGGGGGTCTTCATCGCCTTTGTCTTCTTTGGCAAGAGGACAAGGCGCATGGGGGTAGCCCTCAATGCGCATACCTTCCCGGAGGTGTTGGGGGGAAGATATAACTCTAGGTTCGTCCAAGGATTTGCCGGAATAATAATTTTTCTCTTTATCCCCGTCTATGCGGCAGCAGTGCTTATCGGGTTGTCCCGATTTGCCGAGGTCTATTTCAATCTTCCCTATACCGGTGGAATTTTGGTCTTCTCCCTGATCCTGGCCATTTATGTCATTTTAGGGGGCCTAAAGGCTGTGATGTATACCGATGCCTTCCAGGGGACTGTTATGTTTGTGATGATGGTGATCTTGTGTGTTTTGACTTACAGACTCTTAGAGGGGATCATCCCCGCCCATCAGGCCCTCACTGACATCGCTTATATGGTCCCACAGAGATTGGTCAAGGGGGGGCACATGGGGTGGACGGCAGGGATAAAGTTCGGTACCCCGTTGTGGTGGATCGTCTACTCTACCATCATCTACGGTGTAGGGATCGGTGTGCTGGCTCAGCCCCAATTGGCCGTGAGGTTTATGACGGTAAAATCAGACCGTGAGTTAAACCGCGCCCTGCTATTGGGAGGTATCTTTATCTTGGCCATGACTGGAATTGCTTTTACCGTCGGCTCTTTGACCAATGTCATATTTGTGCAAAAGTTCGGTAAGGTCTCCGTGGCCATGGCCCTGGGCAATATCGATAAGATCATCCCTACTTATGTGGATAAGGTAATGCCCCCATGGTTTGGTACCCTGTTTCTCGTGGGGATATTGGCGGCCGCTATGTCCACATTAAGCTCCCAATACCATGTAGGTGGTACCTCTCTGGGCAGGGACTTCTATGGCAAGGCACTGGGGCTGCGGGGATCGGGTGAGATATTCGCCACCAAGCTAGGGGTGACTTTGACCATCATCGCCACCGTCTTGTGGGGGCTGTCGCTACCACCCAGTATCATCGCCATCGCTACTGCCTTCTTCTTTGGGCTTTGTGCGTCCTCCTTTCTGCCCATGTACTTTTTAGGGTTGTACTGGAAGGGGGTCACCAAGGTTGGGGCTATTTGCAGCATGGTAGGGGGGTTCTGCGTGAGCTTCTTCTGGCTGGTATTTATCCACTACAAAGAGTCCAAGGCCCTTGGGATCTGCAAGGCACTTTTCAATAAGGTCAACCTGGTAGCTCACTACTCGTCCACCTCCTGGTTGTGGAAGCTTCAATATGTAGACCCCAACATCGTCGCCCTTCCCACTTCCTTTGTACTCTGTATTGTGATAAGTCTTTTTACCCGCAAGATGTCCGACGACCACCTCAAAGTCTGTTTTAAGTACATAAAATAGGGGTCCCCTTTTATCTATCTTCTGCCCTGCGTGGGACCCGTTTGATCGATTCGGCCTCTACAAAGATCCTCTTGACCGCAGGGAGTTTCTCTTGTATCGCATTCTCCACCTTGTCGATGGCCTCCTCCACCTGGTCTGTGTTGAGCTCATCGACAAAATTTATATTGAGGTTGACCAGGATATCATCAGGTCCCAAGTGCATGGTCAGTATATCCATTACTTCCTTTACTTCAGGCACAGAGGCGATAGCCCCCTTTATCTTCTCCATATCCTCATCTGAAACCCCTTCCCCGATCAAAAGACTCTTTGTCTCAAAAGACAGAAGAAAGGCTACTAGGGCGAGGATGACCCCAATGATAACAGAGGCCGCACCATCAAACGTGGAGTTTCCTGTTGTTGATGAGAGGTAAATGCCCAAAAAGGCGATGGCCAGTCCGAAAATGGCAGCGGAGTCCTCCAAAAAGACAACGAGGATGGCTGGGGACTTGGATTCCCGAATGGTCCTGATGATCCCATGTTTTTTTATGGCCCCCTTCAACCCTCGAAAGGCTAAAGACCAAGAATAGCTCTCAAAGAAGAGGGATAAAGCTAAGATCAGATACCCCCATCTCTGATGCCTCAGGAGCTGCGGATGGAGGATCTTAGTGATCCCCTCATGTACAGAGAAGACCGCTCCAATGGTAAAGATAGAGATAGAGACGACAAAGGCCCAGAAATATCCCTCTTTGCTATAACCGAAGGGATGGCTCCGATCGGGGGGCTTAGCGCTCAACCTAAACCCCAGCAAGAGGAAGGCTTGGTTGCATGTATCGGCTAACGAGTGAAACCCTTCGGCAAACAGCGCTGAACTATTGATAAAGATGGCAATGGTGAACTTCATCAGGGCAATGAGACCGTTACCCACCAGGGCAGCCACCACCGCCCTTTTTGTCTTTAGAACAGATGAGGCATCCATCCTTGATCTTTATAGTTCCTCCACCTTTATTAGATTGGTGGTTCCAGGGAGGTCTACCGGTGTTCCGGCAGTGACTACCACCCGCTGGCCCTTCTCTACCCAACCCCTGTGGAGGGCAGCGGTAATCCCCTTGCCCACGATCTCTTCTACGTTGGTGAACTCTGGTACAAGTATAGGATGGACACCCCAGGATAGAATGAGTCGCCTCACCGTAGATGGTTTGGGGCTAAAGGCGAGAATGGGGTAACGGGGTCGGTAGCGAGAGACCAATCTAGCCGTTCTACCGGTCCTGGTCGGTGTAATGATAGCGGCTACCCCCAGATCTTCGGCCAAGAGGCAAGCGGCATGGCTCATTGAGTCAGCGATCTCTCCTTTTTGATGTGGCTCAGGGGGTAAGAAGGCATCATGGGGAAAGGCCTTTTCCGTCGCCTGGGCAATCGTGACCATGAATTTTACCGCCTCTACAGGATATCTTCCTGTGGCGGTCTCCTCCGATAACATAACGGCATCAGTTCCATCGAAGATCGCATTGGCCACATCGGATGCCTCAGCCCTAGTAGGACGGGGGTTTTCAACCATTGACCTCAACATCTGGGTGGCCGTAATCACGGGTTTTCCGGCGATATTGGCCCTCCTTATCAGATCCTTCTGTACTAGCGGAACATCCTCCAGAGGTATCTCCACCCCCAGATCACCCCTGGCCACCATGATCCCATCGGCCTCTTTTATAATCTCTTCAATATGTCTCAGGGCTGCATGTCTCTCAATCTTGGCGATGATGGGTATATCGGCATCTTTAGATCTTAAGACCTCCTTTGCCTCCAATATGTCCTCTCGATCCCTGACATAGGAAATGGCGATGAGATCTACCTCCTGCTGCATGCCGAAAAGAAGGTCTTCTTTGTCCTTATCGGTCAAGGCCTTAGCTTTCAGCTCTCCACTGGGCATATTGATCCCTTTGTGGGAGCTCAGTTCACCCCCCACTACCACCAAACAGTTGACCTCTGGTGGTTCAACATCCGTCACCTTCAGCTCCAAGGTCCCATCTGCCAGCAAGATGGTATCACCTTTCTTTACATCCTCCGCTAGTCCGGGGTAGTTTACGGATATCTTGTTCGCATTTCCTCTTATTTTCTCTGTGGTTAAAGTAATGGTTGTCCCGCTCTCCAGATTTATTATTCCCCCCTCTATCTCTCCCACCCTCACCTTTCCGCCCCCGAGATCTTGGAGGATAGCAACAGGTCTGCCTAGCTTTTTGCTCAATCGTTTCAACTGCCTGATTTTTTCCTCGTGACCTCCATAGTCTCCATGGGAGAAGTTGAGCCTAGCTACATCCATCCCCTCCCTCATCATCTCTTCCATGATGGCTGGGTCGCTGCTAGCAGGTCCAATGGTGCAGACTATTTTGGTCCTTTTTATTTCGCTAAGTCGTTCAGTTGTCCTCACGATCTCCTTTTTCCTCCTCCACAAAGGGAAGCTTCTGACCCTTTCTATATACCAAGGCCTGGCAAGTGGCCAGCAGATGTCCTTCCGCATCGGTCACATTGATGAGATAGGAGGCGGTGCGGTGGGTAAGGCTTACTTCCTGAGCTTCGGCACGGAGGATGGAGCCCAATGAAGGGGGGTGTATAAAGGTGATGTTCATATTCAAGGCCACGGCTACCGTCCCATGAGAGTTTGAGGCGGTTTCGAAGGCCTCATCTACGAGGGCGAATATCGCCCCCCCATGGGCCATCCCATGGATGTTCTCCATCTCCGGACGAAAGGTCATTTCCACGATAGAACGTCCTGGGCCAATATCTTTCAGCTGCATCCCTAAGAGTTGGGCAAAGGGTTCCTCTTTTACCCTTTGGGTGATCTTCTCTAAGACTTCTTTCATCTTCATCCTCTCATTTTAAACACATAAAAGGCCTATTCCCTGCTGTTGTGAATAGGCCCTTTCCCTCTGCAAACTAAGTTGTTTTTCACCCCCTGGAGCTACTCCGCCTTTATCCCTCTTCTTTCCCCTCTTTTTTCTTCCCAGCTTTTGTCTCCTTGGCCGCCCTCAAGGCCGCCTCCATCTTGTCAAGGACATCAGCAGTCTTTTCCCGCAGTGTATTGGTGGCCTTGACAATGGCCTCCCCTATGTTGGAGAGAATCTCGGTCTGCTTCTTTAGATCAGCTACCCCTCCAACCTTTTGATAGGCCATGATGGCAATAATTAAAGCGATAATGGAGATAATCAATGCTAAAGCTGACATATTTTCTCACCTCCCTTTTGTTAAGTTACTGTTTTTGCAAGCTCCTTTTTTTCCTCTCTTTATTTAACTGATCTATCTTGGCCACGATCAATCCCAAGATGATCCCTGCCAGGAAAGACCCCAAGGTAATTAAGGCCTTGGATACCTGTGTCTCCCAAAACAGGAACTTAACTTCCACCGGCTGAGTGTTGTACAATACGTAAATGAGGATGATGATGACTAGGATGATGAGGGTGATGAGGCGTGCTGACACGGTTATTTACCCCCTTTCCCCCCAGCAGACTCCTCTTCTTTAATGGAGCCAGCGATCTTCTCCAGGATTGTAGCCAATTTTTCTCTTAATTCCTTTTCACCCTTTTTGAGCTCGGCGATCTTCGCCTTTAGAGCTGTGATTTGCTGTTCAGTCTTTCCTCCAGCCCTTTGGTAAGCGAGCAGGGAGATGATGATGGCGATAATAGCCAGCATGAGGGCCAAAGTGGCCGTAAAACCACCCCTTTCCTCTTTGATCACTTTTTAAACCTCCCTACCAACAGTGAAAACCCTTTTAAATATTTCATTAACATACCTTAGATGGATGTTCAAGTCGAAAATATCGTTTATCTCTTTTTCGCTAAGGATATTTGTGATGTCTTTATCTGCTGCCACTATGCTGCGAAAGTCTTTCCCCTCACTCCATGCCCGCATGGCATTCCTCTGTACCCATTGGTAAGCATCCCCTCGGGAGATCCCTTTTCTGATGAGGGCCAGCAGAAGTTGTTGCGAGTGAATGAGCCCTTTGGTCAACTCTAAATTTCTCCTCATCCGCTCGGGGTATACCTGCAGACC
>QMLM01000024.1 GCA_003646745.1 Deltaproteobacteria bacterium
ATCAGGACGAAAAGACCAGAGAGCGCCTGAGGTCGCTGTTGCGGGAGGGGGAGTTGGATGAGCGACTAGTGGAAGTGGAGGTGGCCGACAGAGCCCTGCCAGTCGTGGAGATCTTCTCCACCGCGGGGATGGAAGAGATGGATATAAACCTCAAAGATATGCTCTCCGGCCTCTTTCCCAAAAAGACCAAGAAAAGAAAGGTCAAGATACCCGAGGCATTGGAAATTCTCACGGAAGAGGAGGCCCAAAAACTCATCGATATGGACAAGGTGACCAAGCTCGCCATTCAACGCGTGGAACAGTCGGGAATTATCTTTTTGGATGAACTCGACAAAATCGCCAGCCGTGAACCCGCCCATGGTCCTGATGTCTCCCGTGAGGGGGTGCAAAGGGACATCTTGCCCATCGTAGAGGGTACCACGGTGATGACCAAATATGGGATGGTTAGGACTGACCATATCCTCTTCATAGCTGCCGGTGCCTTTTATGTCTCCAAACCCTCCGACCTCATACCAGAACTACAGGGTCGTTTCCCCATTAGGGTAGAGTTAGAGCCACTGGGAAAGGAGGAGTTCATTAGGATCCTGACCGAGCCACAAAATGCCCTCATCACCCAATATGTAGAGCTGATGAAGACCGAAAACGTCCAGTTATCCTTCACCAAAGAGGCCATCGAGGAAATCGCCCAGATCGCCACCCAGATCAACGAAAGGACAGAGGACATTGGGGCAAGGAGGCTCTACACCATCATGGAAAAACTCTTAGATGAGGTCTCTTTTAACGCCCCAGAGCTCAGTGGCCAAGAGATAGTAATCGACGCCGCTTATGTCAGGAAAAAACTTGAGGAATTCGTCAAAGATGAAGACCTAAGCAGGTATATCTTATGATGCAGAGGCTTGTCGAAAAGGCCCAGGTGCTGATTGAAGCCCTCCCATATATCAGAAAGTTTTACCAAAAGACCATGGTGATAAAGTACGGGGGGGCAGCCATGGTCGATGAAGACCTCAAAGAGGGCTTCGCCATGGATATCGTCCTGATGAAATACGTCGGCTTAAATCCAGTGGTGGTCCATGGCGGTGGTCCCCAAATCGGCGAAGTCCTTCAAAAGATGGGGAAAAACTCCACCTTCGTGCGGGGGCTGAGGGTCACCGATAAAGAGACGATGGATGTGGTGGAGATGGTCTTAGTAGGGAAGGTGAACAAGGAGATAGTGGATCTTATCAACCGCTGCGGGGGAAAAGCAGTGGGGTTAAGTGGAAAGGATGGTGGCCTCATTCAGGCGAAAAAGCTGCTACTTGCTCCCCAGGAAGGAATCCCCTCTGATGCAGTAGATCTCGGGATGGTTGGGGAGGTGGAAGGAATCAACTCTGAGGTCATCAATACCCTTGATGATGGTGACTTCATTCCCGTCATCGCCCCTGTAGGGGTAGGGAAGGATGGAAAAACCTATAACATTAATGCCGATATGGTGGCTGGCAAATTGGCGGCTGCCCTGCAGGCGGAAAAACTGATCCTCCTTACCGATGTGCCAGGTGTGCTGGGCGCGGGAGGGAAACTGATACCTAGTTTGATGGTTGAAGAGGCCAAGAAACTCATCTCTCAAGGAGTCGTCTCCGAGGGGATGATCCCCAAGATCAACTGCTGCCTGGAGGCCCTGGCAGGAGGTGTTACCAAGGCCCATATCATCGATGGAAGGGTAAAACATGCTCTCATTCTGGAGATCTTCACCGACGGAGGCGTAGGAACAGAGATATGGCGAGGGGGGAGCACGGATTAAAGGGAGAGGAATTGATACAAGAAGGGGCAAACTTTTTGGTCAACACATACACCCGCTACCCCATCTTACTGGTGAGGGGAGAGGGGATGAAGGTATGGGATAGCAACGGGAGGGAATACCTTGACTTCGTAGGGGGGATAGCGGTATGTAATCTCGGCCATTGTCACCCGAAGGTAGTTCAGGCCCTAGAAGAACAAGCCAGAAGACTTATCCATTGCTCTAATCTTTATCATATCGGCCCACAGGTAGAGTTGGCACGGCGGCTGTGTGAGCACTCTTTCGGGAAGAAGGTCTTCTTTTGCAACAGCGGAGCCGAGGCTAATGAGGCAGCCATTAAGGTGGCGAGAAAATACGCCAAGGAGCGCTATGGTGAGCAGAAGTACGAAATCATAACCATGGAGGGTTCCTTTCACGGCAGGACTATGGGGGCTCTGAGCGCTACAGGGCAGCAGAAATTCCATAAAGGATTTGAACCGCTGCTGCCGGGATTCAAATACGTCCCCTTTAATGACCTAGGGGCAGTAAAGGACGCCATCAGCCCCAACACCTGTGCCGTAATGGTGGAACCAATCCAGGGGGAGGGGGGGGTTAACCTCCCCTCCCCTGGCTATCTGAAGGAACTCAGGGAATTGTGTGACCAAAAGGGGATCTTATTGATCTACGATGAGGTTCAGGTGGGGATGGGCAGAACGGGAAAACTCTTCGCCTATCAGCACTATGAGGCCCCTCCTCACATCATGACCTTGGCAAAATCCCTGGCCAATGGGGTACCCATAGGAGCCATGGTGACCACTGAGGAGGTGGCGCAGGCCCTCTCTCCTGGCAGCCATGCCTCCACCTTTGGCGGCAACCCCATGGCCACCAGAGTGGGCTGTGTCGTCATCGACACCCTCTTGAAGGACGATATCCTGCAGAACTGCCAGCAAATGGGCGATTATTTCTTAACAGGTCTCCTTGAGCTAAAGGAGAGGTACGATTTCATCAAAGAGGTAAGGGGAAAGGGTCTTATCATCGGAGCAGAGCTGGAGTTCGGGGGGAAAGAGATTGTAGAGCGCTGTTTGGAGCGAGGGTTTCTTATCAACTGCACCATGGATAGGGTCCTGCGTTTTCTGCCCCCCCTTATCATCACCCGCAAGGAGATTGATCTTTTGTTCGCTGCCCTAGAGGAGGTATTCTCTGAAAAATGAAGAAAGACCTGCTTAGTATCTATGAACTGACGACAGAGGAGATCGAGGCCATCCTCCAAAAGGCCAAGGAGTTGAAGGAGATGTATCTGCAGGGGAAATATTATCGCCCCCTAGAGGGGAAGGCCCTCGCCATGATCTTTGAGAAACCTTCCACTAGGACCAGGGTATCCTTCGAGGTGGGTATGCATCAATTGGGGGGACACGCTCTATTTCTAAACCCCCAAGATACCCAGTTGGGTCGAGGCGAGACCATTGCCGATACAGCCAGGGTCCTGTCCAGGTATGTGGATGGAATTATGATCAGGACCTTTGCTCAAGAGCGCATCGAGGAAATGGCCAGTTTCGCCTCGGTGCCGGTGATCAACGGTCTAAGTGACCTTCTACACCCTTGCCAGATCCTAAGCGATATTTTCACCATCTGGGAGAAACGGGGTAAGTATAGGGGATTAAAGGTGGCCTATGTGGGAGATGGAAACAATGTGGCCAACTCCTGGATAAATGGGGCCTTACGACTCGGCTTTGATCTCTGGCTCGCTTGCCCCCCGGGATATGAGCCGAATGAGGAAATCCTCTCCAGGGCCGCAACAGAGGCATCTTCCAAGATCTTCCTCACCCATGATCCAAAAGAGGCCGCAGAGGGAGCCCATGTTATCAGCACTGATGTCTGGGCTAGTATGGGTCAGGAGGATGAGCGCCAGCAGCGCATAAAGATCTTCCAAGATTATCAAGTAAACCCAGATCTGCTGCGCTGGGCTAGGGAGGATGTGCTGGTAATGCATTGTCTGCCCGCCCACAGGGGAGAGGAAATCACCGATGAGGTGATGGATGGGCCCCACTCTGTCGTCTTCGATCAGGCGGAAAACCGTCTCCACGTACAGAAGGCCATCCTGACTTTATTAATGCAATAAAAGGAAGAAAAGATGGGTAAAGGGATCAATAGGATAGTGCTTGCCTATTCAGGGGGATTAGATACTTCGGTAATATTGAAATGGCTACAGGAAGAATATGAATGTGAGGTCATCGCCTTCTGTGCCGATATCGGCCAAGGTGAGGAGGTAGAGCAGGTGCGCCAAAAGGCCCTGGCTACAGGGGCAAGCAAGGTGTACGTAGAGGACCTTAAGGAGGAATTCGTCAAAGACTTCGTCTTTCCCGCCATCAAGGCAAATGCCATCTATGAGGGTGGATACCTGCTGGGGACCTCCATTGCCCGCCCCCTCATCGCTAAAGGTCAAATGGAGGTGGCCAGAAAAGAAGGGGCTGATGCTGTAGCCCATGGAGCCACCGGCAAGGGAAACGACCAGGTGAGGTTCGAGCTCACATACTATTACTTTGATCCCCATATAAAGGTCATCGCCCCCTGGCGGCAATGGGGGTTCCGCTCCCGGGAGGCCCTCATCCACTATGCCCAAAGCCGGGGCATTCCTGTACCCGTAACCCCCCAAAAACCTTACAGCAGCGATAGAAACCTGTTGCACATCAGCTTCGAGGGGGGAATTTTGGAGGATCCCTGGAGGGAACCCGATGAGGAGATGTTTGTGCTCACCCGCTCTCCACAGCAGGCGCCAGATCAACCCCTTTACTGCGAGATAGACTTCGAAGATGGAATCCCTGTCCGCATAGATGGGGAAAGTTACTCCCCCGCCCAACTGCTGGCGCGCCTTAATGAGTTGGGTGGAATACACGGCATAGGAAGGGTAGACATCGTAGAGAATAGATACGTGGGGATGAAATCCAGGGGAGTCTATGAAACCCCTGGAGGGACCATACTTCATGTAGCCCACCGGGCCCTAGAATCCATCACTATGGACCGGGAGGTGATGCACCTGCGTGACTCCCTTATTCCCAAGATAGCCGAGCTCATCTACTACGGATACTGGTACTCTCCGGAAATGGAACTGTTGAGAAAGGTAGTGGATGAAACACAACGAGATGTTACAGGCACCGTCAGACTAAAGCTTTACAAAGGGAACTGTATGGTGGTGGGAAGAAAGTCAGACAAGTCCCTCTACCACAGTGAATTTGCCACCTTCGAGGAAGACAAGGTCTATCAACAAAAGGACGCCGAAGGCTTCATCAAACTCAATGCTCTCAGACTCAGAATAAGGAGGATGCTGGGAAGATGAAAGACAGGTACGATCCCCAACAGATCGAACACAAATGGCAGAAGTATTGGGAGCAGGAGAAACTCTTTCGAGCTGTGGAGGACCCGGAGAGGGAGAAATACTATTTACTGGAGATGTTCCCCTATCCATCAGGTAAACTTCACATGGGCCATATCCGGAACTACTCCATAGGGGACGTGGTGGCTAGATACAAAATGATGCGGGGGTTTAACGTATTGCACCCTATGGGGTGGGATGCCTTCGGTATGCCTGCGGAAAACGCCGCCTTGGAGAATAAAATCCACCCCGCCAAGTGGACCTATGACAACATCTCCTATATGAAGTATCAGCTGAAGCGGATGGGTTTCAGCTATGATTGGGACAGGGAATTGGCTACCTGTGATGTAGACTACTATAAGTGGGAACAGTGGATATTCATCAAGATGTATGAACGAGGCCTGGTCTATCGTAAAAAGGCCCTTGTAAACTGGTGCGAGGAGTGCCAAACGGTCTTGGCCAATGAGCAGGTGGAGGGGGGCAGGTGTTGGAGGTGTCACGCAGAGGTAGACAAAAAGGAGCTGGAGGGTTGGTTTTTCCGCATCACCGCCTACGCCGAAGAGCTTCTGGAGTATTGCGACAAGTTGCCTGGCTGGCCCGAAAGGGTCATCGCCATGCAGAAAAACTGGATCGGCAAAAGCACAGGGGCAGAGGTGGACTTCCCTCTCGAAGATGGCAAAGGGATTATCACCGTCTTCACTACCCGCCAAGATACCCTCTATGGAGCTACCTTCATGGTCCTGGCACCTGAACACCCCTTAGTCCTGGAGCTCTGTAAGGGGAAACATCAAGAAGCCGAGGTTAGAGCTTTCGTGGAGAGAATAAGAAAGCAGGATCTAATCGCCCGCACCGCCGAGGAAATGGAGAAAGAAGGTGTATTTCTGGGGACTTATTGTATAAACCCCCTGACCGGGAGAAGGATGCCCATCTACACCGCCAACTTCGTCCTGATGGAATATGGCACCGGAGCCATCATGGCGGTGCCTACGCACGACCAGAGGGACTTTGAATTTGCCAAAAAATATGGGATACCAATGATCGTGGTCATCCAGCCCCCCGGAGAGAAGCTTGATCCAGCCACCATGACTGAGGCCTATACAGGTGATGGGATCATGGTCAATTCCGGTCCATTCGATGGCATGGACAACCGTCAGGCCATGGAGGCCATCACCGATTATCTGCAGCAGAAGGGTATCGGCCGAAGGGCCGTGAACTACCGCCTTCGGGATTGGGGCATCTCCCGTCAGAGGTATTGGGGTGCCCCTATCCCCATCATCTACTGCGACCGCTGTGGAGTTCAACCTGTGCCCGAAGAGGACTTGCCGGTGGTCCTTCCCCTGGATGTGGAGCTGTCCGGCAGTGGAAGGTCTCCGCTTCCTGAACTGCAATCCTTCGTCGAGACCACCTGCCCCCGATGCGGAGGAGCGGCCAAGAGGGAGACGGATACCATGGATACCTTCGTAGAGTCCTCCTGGTATTTTTCCCGCTTTACCTGCCCAGATTACGACCAAGGCCCCTTGGATAGAAAGAGGCTGGAGTATTGGATGCCCGTTGACCAATACATCGGGGGGATAGAACACGCCATCCTCCATCTGCTGTACTCAAGGTTCTTCACTAAGGTGCTACGAGACATGGACATCGTCTCCTTTGACGAACCCTTCACCAACCTTCTCACCCAAGGTATGGTGATCAAAGACGGGGCCAAGATGTCCAAGTCGAAGGGCAACATCGTAGACCCCGACGACATGATCGAACGCTATGGGGCTGACACCACACGCCTGTTCAGTCTCTTCGCTGCCCCCCCGGAAAAGGACCTGGACTGGAAGGAAGAGGGGGTGGAAGGGAGCTACCGCTTCCTACATCGGGTGTGGCGGCTGGTATATGAGTTAAGAGGCTATCTTTCAGAACAGCCCCCTCCTCGGGGGAAAACAGATCTCCCAGAGGGCCTATGGCAGCTGCGCCAAAAGGTGCACAAGACCATAAAAAAGGTGACCGAAGATATTGAAAGATTCCATTTTAACACTGCCATTGCTGCGGTGATGGAATTGGTGAACCACATCTATCAGATCAAAGATAAGATAGAAGACACCCCCTTGGCCAGATCCACCTGGCGGGAGACCCTAGAGTCGCTGGTACTGCTCCTTTCTCCCTTCGTCCCTCATATCGCGGAGGAACTTTGGGAGGCCCTGGGAAAGAAGAGCAGCGTCATCAAGGCCCCCTGGCCCGAGTACGATCCAGAGGCCATCGCCGAGGAGGAAATTCTCATCGTGGTTCAGGTAAATGGCAAACTCAGGGATCGCCTCCTTGTGCCTGCATCTGCTAAAGAGGATGAGATAAAGGAGCGGGCCCTGGCCAGCCCCAAGGTAAAAAAACATATCGAGGGCAAAGAGGTCAAAAAAACCATCATTGTCCCCAAAAGGCTGGTTAACATCGTATGCGGTTAAACAGCAAAAACACCCTTTTTTTAAGCCTCCTTTTTTTAATACCCTTCACCCTTGCCTGTGGCTACCACCTTATGGGGAAAGGAGGTCAGTTTCCCGGAGGAGTGACCGCTTTGGCCATCTCTCCTCTAGAGAACAGAACCCTAGAACCCAACCTAGGCACAATCTTCACCTCGGCGCTGCAAAAGGAGTTCATCTTGCGCAGGGAACTAAAGATAGTGAGGGCCCAAGAGGCCGAGGCCATCTTAAAGGGGACTATCAACTCCCTTACCACATCCTCCATCGCCTATGACGAAGAAGGGCGGGCGAGGGAATATCGAATCACTGTTACCCTAGACATCCTTCTAATGCGCCGAGCAGGTAGTGAGGTCCTCTGGCGGGGTGATGGGATAAAGGGATCTCAAGACTATAAGGCCTCCTCTGATGTGATGGTCAACGAGGGGAGAAAAACCCAGGCTATCCGCAGGATTGCCGCAGATCTGGCCGAAGAAGTCTATTTCAGGATAAAAGAGGGGTTTTAGCCCTGAGAACCGATTTTAGGCGTCTAGAAGAGGAACTAGCCAAGGGAAAGACCCGCCCCTTTTACCTCCTTTATGGAGAGGAAGACTATCTCATCAAAAAAGCAATAGAGGAAGTCCTGACTGCCCTGTTACCCCCTCAATTTCGGGACCTCAATTTTAGATCTTATCATGCCGAGGAGACCACACCGCAAGAAATTATAGGTGCCTGCAACACCCTCCCCTTTATGGCCCAGCGCAGGGTCATTTTGGTCAAGGATGTGCATAATTACAGCAAAAATGAACTGGGAGCCTTCCTGCCTTACCTGAAATCCCCCTCTCCTACTACATCTTTGATCTTCACCGCAGAAGAGATAGCGGCGGAATTTATAAGGGAGGCAAAAGAGGGGGCGTTCCACCTAGGAAGGCCACTACAGGGTGAGATCCCCTATTGGATCCACAAGATCACCAAGGAGTTGGGCAAGGAGATATCACCTGAAGCAGCAGAATACCTCCAAGAGGTTATCGGCAGGGATCTATTGGGGATAGAGAACGAACTGATCAAGGCCTCTCTCTATGTGGGGGATAGGGGACGAATAGAATTAAAGGATGTGGAGGAAGTAGTGTCAGAATTAAAGATCGCCACTATCTTCGAGCTCACAAAGGCCATAGGGGAAAGGGACACCAGGAAGGCCCTGCGGACCCTGGGAAAGATATGGGAGGGGGGGGAACACTATCTCAAGATCTTGGGGATGATAGCCAGGCAACTTCGGCATCTCCTAGTTACAAAAGAAATCCTTGCAAAAGGTGGAGGAAGTGAACAAGTAAGAAAGGAGCTGGGCCTCTCCAACCCTTATTACCTCAGAGAATTGTCCGCTCAGGTGAAAAACTTCACCTCCTCTGCCTTACAAGAGGCCCTGCTGAACCTTTGGGAAACGGACATGAGGCTAAAAAGCAGCCCCCTTCCTAAACGACTCATCCTTGAGGGATTGATCGTAAGGCTGTGTAGGATTTTATGAAGGTTTCCCTGACAGACTTCCTTTTTCAAGACCCTGAACTGAGGGAGTTCACCAATTTGGACAAGCGGGATACCTTGCGCGCAGCGTTTCTCCAATGAAGCACCCCCTTGCTCACCGCCTTGTCGATAAGGGGGATAGCTCGGGACAGAGCCTCTTTGGCCCCCTCTATGTCCCTCTGTTGAACCGCCTCCCGCACCCTCTTAGTCATGGTCCGGATGGTGGTCTTCATGTGGCGATTTCTCATGCGGCGAACTATGTTCTGCCTCATCCTCTTTCGAGCAGATTTGTGAACCGGCAACGGACACCTCCTCTTGCTCTCTGTGTAGAAGAGAAAAGGTAATCTTATTTAACCCCTTTTTCCCCCCTTGTCAAGATTTTCCCCACCAAACATTCAAAAGGGCCAGCCCCTACAGGGGCTGGCCCTTAATTTGACCAAACCCTTTCTTAGTACATGTCCATACCGCCACCACCAGGTGGCATCGGCGCCCTCTCCTCTTTCTTGGGCTTCTCGGCTACCATGGCCTCGGTGGTAATCAACAAGGAAGCGACACTGGCGGCGTTCTGCAGAGCAAATCTTACCACCTTGGTGGGATCGATAATCCCCGCCTTCATTAAATCGGTGAACTCTTCCTTTTGTGCATCGAAACCATAGGCACCCTTTTCACTTTTCAGCTTCTCGACTATTACAGAACCTTCCTTACCAGCATTCTCAGCGATCTGACGTACCGGTTCCTCCAAGGCCCTCTTCACTATGTCCACACCTATCTGCTGATCGCCTTCGAGCTTGAGTCTCTCCAGAGCAGGGGTGGCCCTCAGGTACGCCACTCCACCACCCGGGACGATCCCCTCCTCCACAGCAGCCCTTGTGGCATTGAGGGCATCCTCAACCCGGGCCTTCTTCTCCTTCATCTCGCTTTCAGTGGCCGCACCAACGTTGATGACTGCTACACCGCCGACCAACTTGGCCAACCTCTCCTGTAATTTTTCGCGGTCGTAGTCAGAGGTGGTCTCCTCGATCTGGGTCCTGATCTGCTTCACCCGTCCCTCTATCGCATCCCTTGTGCCGGCACCCTCAACGATGGTGGTATTGTCCTTGTCGATGTGGATCTTCTTGGCCCTGCCCAGATCATCAAGGGTGACATTTTCCAGCTTAATCCCCAGATCCTCGGAGATCATACGACCGCCGGTGAGGATGGCGATATCCTCCAACATGGCCTTGCGGCGCTCACCAAACCCTGGGGCCTTAACAGCCGCACACTTCAGGGTGCCCCGGATCTTATTCACCACCAGGGTGGCGAGGGCCTCACCTTCTACATCCTCGGCTATGATCAAAAGGGGTTTGCCAATCTTGGCGATTTGCTCCAAAAGCGGCAGCAGATCCTTCATGTTACTGATCTTCTTCTCGTGAATCAGGATATAGCAGTCCTCCAGGTCAACCTCCATCTTCTCCGGATTGGTGACAAAGTAGGGAGAGAGATAGCCACGGTCAAACTGCATACCCTCCACCACCTCAAGGGTGGTCTCCATTCCTTTGGCCTCCTCTACGGTAATGACTCCTTCTTTGCCCACCTTGCTCATCGCCTCGGCGATGATCTCACCGATGGTCTCGTCGTTATTGGCCGAAATGGTGCCTACCTGGGCAATCTCCTTTTGCTCTTTGGTGGGCTTGCTCATCTTCTGCAGCTCCTCCACCACTACCTTTACCGCCGTATCGATCCCCCTCTTGACGTCCATGGGATTGGCCCCAGCGGCTACTACCTTGACCCCCTCACGAAAGATGGCCTCGGCAAGGACTGTAGCAGTGGTGGTCCCATCACCTGCCACATCGCTGGTCTTGCTGGCCACCTCTTTGACCATCTGGGCCCCCATGTTCTCAAACTTATCCTCTAATTCTATCTCTTTGGCAACGGTAACCCCATCTTTAGTCACGGTTGGAGACCCCCAGCTCTTCTCCAAGACCACATTTCTGCCTTTGGGCCCCAGAGTAACCTTCACGGCATTGGCCAAGATTTCGACCCCTTGTAAGATGGCATCGCGCGCCTGCTGATTAAACTTTACCTCTTTGGCAGCCATCGTCTACTACCTCCTTTGTCAAATTTAGTCTTCGATGATCCCTAAGATGTCGTCCTCACGCATAATAAGGTGCTCTTCACCGTCTATCTTGATCTCTGTTCCAGCATACTTGCTAAATAATACCTTATCCCCTGCCTTGACCTCCAAGGGGATGACACCACCGTCCTCCTTTACCCTGCCTTTCCCAACGGCAATAACCCTGCCTTCCATTGGCTTTTCCTTGGCGGTATCCGGAATGATTATCCCCCCTTTGGTCCTCTCCTCCTCTTCAAGTCGCTTGACCAATACCCTATCCTGCAAAGGTGTGATCTTCATGGCGAGTACCCTCCTCCTTTCTTTTTATTCAATATCCTTGTCAAAAAGATATAATTTTTTAAGTCTTCAAAAATCTCTAAAAAATATAATTACGCCCCTTCCCTTTGTCAAGGGTGGTCAAAAATTTCACCCTTTTACAGCTCGAAATCCTCTCCCCTCCTCATCCTCTTGAGCTTGCTTTCTTGCCCAGTCTTTTCTCTTCGTTCCTGACATTGCACACAGTATTTCGCAAAAGGCAGCACCTTCAACCTCTCCAGTTTGATGGCTCTGCCGCAATCCTCGCAGTAGCCATAAGTACCTTCTTCCAGCCTGTCAAGGGCATCCTCAACATTGCGAAGCCTCTCTATATACATATTCAAAAGGGTATAATCTATATCTTCATCTAAATCGAGCTGGGACAGATCACCAATATCCAAGGTGGATATAGTGGACATCCGAGGATCTTCATCCAATTTAGTCCCCATCTCCTGGGCGATCTTACTCAAAATCTCCTCCCGGAGCTCTACCAGTATCTTTCGTAGCTCTTCGCTCCTGTCTTTTCCCGATTTTATTATCCCCATCACCTCCTCTCTCCTCTATTATCTCTTTCAATTTCTTCCTGGCCTTTTCAATCCCCTCCCTATCGCCAACCTTCTCAAAGGCCTTGAGGGCAAAGAGATATTTCCCCTTCTCCAGGGCCTTCTCTGCCAACTTCCTCCAGTCATCAGATGAGACCTCCTGTCGCAAGAGCTCCGTTGCCCTGGAGAAGAGGAACAGATCTCCTTCTTCCAAGGCCATCTGCCTTATATGAAAGAGTCCCTCCTTATAGCATGCCTGGCCAAAAAATTCTACTGCATCGTTCGCTCTACCCTCCTGTAGGTAAAGATCGCCGTATTCCTTCAAGACCTCTGGCGGGGTATCCTGCCCGTAAAGGATGTCTCTTCGCTTTAGGGGATCGGGTAGTTTGGACATGGTTAAAGGACCTCAAATAGATATTTATTCAGTGTATCTAGAAATTCTTTTTTAATAATATAAACCTTCTCATCCACAGGATTCAGGGCGTACAGCCTATCTTCCTTTTGGGGCACCTCCTCGCCAAGGTAGAGGGAAAGTTCCTTACCCTTTTTGAGGCGAAGAATTACCTTATAGAGAGGAGGCTTAAGCCCCCGAAGGGCTAGTTTGCCCCCGCCCTCCAGTTCATCTATATATTCTAAGTCTTTTAAACGCCAAAGCACAGAGGTAACCTTCCATCCTTCTATTTCACCCTCGGGGACCTTCAATCGCCACTGCCTTCCCCTTTTGGCCAATAAGACCTTCCTTTCGGCAGAGC
>QMLM01000025.1 GCA_003646745.1 Deltaproteobacteria bacterium
CTTTTATCCCTGTCTCCTGTGTCGCCTTAACCGAGACCTTGCTCGAGAGCGAACTATTCGGACACGAGAAAGGGGCTTTTACCGATGCCATAGCCCAAAAAAAAGGGAAGTTTGAGCTTGCCGATGGTGGTACCATCTTCTTGGATGAAATCGGGGATATAAGCCCTAAGTTGCAACTCAGTCTTCTAAGGGTCTTACAAGAAAAGGAGTTTACCAGGGTGGGGGGAACAAGGCCGATCAAGGTCGATGTACGCATCATTGCGGCAACCAATCGAGACCTAAAAAAGGCTGTAGAAGAGGGGAAATTCAGGGATGATCTCTATTACCGTCTGAATGTCATCTCTATCGAGATCCCTCCTCTAAGAGAACGTAAGGAAGATATCCCCGTCTTGGTCCGCCATTTCATAGAGAAATTCAATATAGAGATGGGAAAAAAAATAGAAAGGATTTCGGAAGAGGCACTGGATATCCTGATGAAATACGATTGGCCGGGCAATGTGCGAGAGTTGGAAAATGTCATAGAACGGGCCATGGTCATCACCAAGGACAACTTTATCAAGGCAGAGGAACTACATCTATCCCCTCAGGTAATGAAGGAAAAGGATACCTCTACACCATTGGAGGAAAAGACTCTAAAGGCCATTGAAAGACAACATATTTTGAGGATCTTAGATGAAAACAACTGGAATATCCAAAAATCCGCTGAGGTATTGGGTATTGACCGCGTCACCCTTTACAACAAGATCAAAAAGTACAACTTGAAAAGGGGTTAACCCTTTCCTGTAACCATTCTTATAACAAAATTCTTGACAAGGGATTTTCACTCCGATAAGCTAGCGCCATCCTCAGATAGTGGAGGCAGCTTTGAAGGAGCTCTCTTTGTTGGTCATCATCCTCTCCCTCTCCTTGTTCCTCGCTTGTGGCCCTGTTTTGTTAAAAAGCGATGAATCTATTCCTGTCGTAACGAGTACCACAGCCACGCCCTCCTCTGCTCAATCTGATGCATCCTCTTCTGCGCGCGGATTGCCTATAGGTAACCCAAAAATTTCCCTTCTTGGTGAGGAAGATCTACAAAGAGAAGAGATATCTGTCGGTGAAAATACCCGTATGCTCAAACATATCAACGAGTGTAATCTGAAACCTGCTCCTCAAGGGGTGGCAACGGAACAGGAAAAGGCACCTCTTGAGATAGGTGAGGAGGAAAAGGAGATAACCTTTGACATCCCTATTGTGGTAAATGACCGGGTAGAGTACTATATCGAGTATTTCAAAAACAAACACAGAAAGGAGTTTGCCCTGTGGTTGAAGAGATCCGGCAAATACGTCCCGATGATGAAGGAGCTGCTGAGGGAGAACGGGCTTCCAGAGGATCTGGTTTATCTGGCCATGATCGAGAGTGGTTTCAACCCCAAGGCTTACTCGCGTCGCAGGGCATCGGGGCCGTGGCAGTTTGTCTATTGGACAGGGAAGAGATACGGTCTGGTGGTCAACTGGTGGATAGATGAGCGAAGGGATCCAGAAAAGTCCACCATTGCTGCCGCCAGATACCTGAAGGACCTATATGACCAATTCAGATGCTGGCATCTGGCAGCTGCAGGATACAATGCTGGGGAAGGAAAGATCTCTCGGGCCATAAGGCGTTATCGAACAGAGGATTTCTGGGAATTGGCCAAGTACAGGTATTTGAAAAGGGAAACCAAGGACTTCGTCCCCAAGATGATTGCGGCCGCCCTCATCGCCAAAGAACCTGAGAAATATGGCTTTGACGACATAGAATACGACGAACCCATTCGCTATGAAAAGGTAAAGATACCTGACGCCACCGATCTGAGAGTGATCGCCCGCTGCTGCGGTGTGGATTATAAGACCATTAAGGCCCTTAACCCAGAGTTAAAGAGGTGGTGCACTCCACCTAACTACCCTGGCTACCAGATAAAGATACCCGCAGGAAAAAAAGAGACCTTTTTGCAAAACTTCTCCCAACTCAAGCCATTAGAAAGGATAACCTTTCGACGACATCGGGTGAGAATGGGGGAGACCCTGTCCCAAATCGCCAGGCGATATAGAACAAGGGTGAAACCCATCATGCAACTCAACCATCTCAGAAGTCCGAGAAACCTTCGAGCGGGAACTTATATCGTTATCCCCATTCCCGCCAATAAGGTCTCATCCTTGAAAAAGAAGTTAGGCCGCAGGGGGCCCAAAGCGAAGAAGGCAAGAGCAAAGAACACTATAGCCTCCTTTCAAGAGATCCTCTATGTAGTGAAAAAGGGAGATACCCTGTGGGATATTGCTCGTATGTATAATCTAGATATCGAACAGATAAGGCGCTGGAATAACATAAGGGGGACTCTCATCCACCCCAATGACAAACTCCTTCTAAAGATAAGAAGGGAGGAAAAAGGGTAGGACCTAAATGTCTATCTTGAGATGAAGCTCTTTTAACTGCTGGGGGTCTACATTGGCAGGGGCACCGGTGAGCAGGCAAGTGGCTTTTTGGGTTTTGGGAAAGGGGATGACTTCCCTGATGGAGGTTGCACCGCACAGCAAGGCCAGCAATCTGTCAAAACCCAAGGCAATACCCCCATGGGGTGGAGCCCCATAATCGAGGGCATCCAAGAGGAACCCAAATTTGGCCTCGGCCTCCTCAGCACCAATCCCCAAAGTCTCAAAGATCAACCTCTGAATATCCACGCGATGGTTCCTAATGCTCCCCCCTCCAATCTCTTCGCCATTGAGGACAATATCGTAGGCCTTAGCCCTTACCTTCAGGGGAGCATCTTTTATCAGCGCTAAATCTTCGTCCTTAGGGGCGGTAAAGGGGTGATGAACGGCTACAAATCTGCGTTGCTGCTCATCATATTCCAGTAAGGGGAAATCAACGACCCAGAGGAATTGATAGGTCCCCTCCTTTATCAACCCCTTCTCCTTAGCCAGATGAAGGCGCAGATGGCCCAGGGCTTCATTTACTACCTTCGCCCTATCGGCCACAAAGAGGAGGAGGTCACCTGGTTCTCCCCCCATTCTGTCGCTTATCTCGCGCAGATCCTCTGGCCGGAAAAATTTCACAATGGGGGATGCCCAACCTCCGGTATCCACTTTTATCCAAGCTAGTCCGCCAGCGCCATAGACCTTTACCACCTCGATTAGTTCCTCGATCTCCTTGCGGGAACGGTCTCCCCCACCTTTCAGATTTATCCCCTTGACGACCCCCCTGCCCTCCACAGCCCGTGTAAACACCTGAAAACTTGAGCGAGAGGCCACATCGGTAACCTCGACTAGCTCCATCCCAAAGCGAATGTCAGGGCGGTCCAGACCATATTTGGCAATCGCCTCCTGATAGGTCATCTTGGGAAAGGGCCTCTTTAACTCCACCCCTAGGATCTCGCGAAAGACCGCCTCCAACATCCCCTCTATACAATTCTGGACGTCATCGGCATCTACGAAAGACATCTCCACATCAATCTGGGTAAACTCTGGCTGGCGGTCAGCCCTGAGGTCTTCGTCCCGGAAACACTTAACTATTTGGAAATAGCGGTCGAAGCCAGAGATCATCAATAGCTGTTTGAACAATTGGGGGGATTGAGGCAAGGCATAAAAGTTACCGGGGTTAAGACGGCTGGGGACAAGATAGTCCCTCGCCCCCTCAGGGGTGCTGCGGGTGAGGAAGGGGGTCTCGATCTCCAAAAAACCCTGAGAGGATAGGTAATCTCTCACTACTTTGGCAGCTCGGTGCCTCAGAATTAAGTTCTCTTGCAGCCTTTGCCTGCGTAGATCTAAATACCTGTATCTTAACCTTACGTTCTCCGCCACCTCAGCTTCATCTTCGATGGGGAAAGGTGGTGTGCGGGACTCATTGAGGATCTTTAACTCATGAACAATTATCTCTATCTCCCCCGTGGCCAATCGGGGGTTCTCCGTCCCCGGTGGCCTCAGTGCTACCTCGCCTTTAATTGCTATAACATACTCGCTGCGCAGAGAGTGGGCTTTGGCATGGGCCTGGGGGCTTGTCGCGGGATTAAAGACTACCTGGACTATCCCATACCTGTCTCGCAAGTCCACAAATATCAACCCCCCGTGATCCCTTCGACGTTGGACCCAGCCCATCAGGAGAACTTGGGCACCAGCGTCCTTCCTCCTCAGCTCACCGCAATTGTGGGTACGTCGCCACTGCTGCAATAAATCCACGCTCAACCCTTTTGTACCCGGGGGCCCTGAAAGGGAACCTTTGGGTGCCAGATCTTGCCCTCTTCAATGATATGGATTACCTCCCATCCCTTCTCACTGAGACTTGCGCCGATAAACCTCCTGTGGCACCTCCAGGGAAACCTCTCTGCGCAGAAAAAGACGGTCGTTCTCCTCTTTGCTATCTGCTGAAGTCTTTCCAGCCCTTCGACATATGAGGGGGTGCTCATGTAAGACTCATATCCCCCCCGACGATAACCACCCAATTCTTTCCCCAGATAGACGTAATCTATTCCACCCTCTCTCAGAAGATGGGCGAGCTGCACCTGTTGAAAATGGGGAAAGCGACTCTGGGGGAAACTCCTCACATCCGCTGCGACCTCGATATTATATGCCTCTAATATCCTCATAAACTCTTCAATGGTGCGCATGCTCGTACCCATCGAATATATCTTCATCACAGCGCTCAATCATCTCTCAACTCGGCGGAGATCATCTCCATTACCACCTCCGGGGCTTCTCCCAGCGACGCCAGCATGACCTCCCCGGACCTCCTTATCCTTATCTCCACCTTCCCTACACCGACGTTCTTCTCACCCACCGTTAGGCGAAGGGGAATACCGATAAGATCCGCATCCTTAAACTTCACCCCCGCCCGCTCATCTCTGTCGTCCAAAAGTACCTCTACCCCCCTTTGCTGCAAGACAAGATAAAGGTCTTCTGCCACCTTCATAATCCTGACATCTTTATTATTAACGGGCAAGATCAAGACATGAAAAGGGGCAATAGACATGGGAAAGATGATACCATCTTCATCGTGATTTTGTTCGATAGCCGCCGCTACTGTCCTGCCTACCCCAATTCCATAGCAGCCCATAACCAGGGGCTTCTCCCTTCCTTTTGGATCCAGATATGTAGCCCCCATGGCCTTGCTGTATTTAGTACCTAATTTAAATATGTGCCCCACCTCTATCCCTTTAGATACCTGCAATCTCCCCGGACACCTGGGGCAGGGATCCCCATCTTTTGCCAGGCGGATATCAGCGAACTCATCCACCTGAAAATCTCTGCCGAGATTGACGTTAATAAGGTGGGCATCGGGTTCGTTGGCACCGGTTACAAAGTTCTTCATACCCTCCACGGCATAATCGGCGACCAGCTTCACCTCTAGCCCCACCGGCCCAGCAAAGCCCTTAGGGGCATGGGTGACATCGGCGATCACCTCATCTGCGGCCATCTGCAGCTGAGCCACTCCCATGTGACGGCGCAACTTCGCCTCGTTGATCTCATGGTCACCCCTGACCAAAGCAGCTATCACACCTTTTTCTGTCTTAAAGATAAGGGTCTTCACCAACCTCTGTGGGGGGACACCCAGGAATTCAAACACCTCCTCCACACTCTTTCGCTCGGGGGTCCTCACCTTTTGCAGGTCTTTCATCCGCTCGTCGACTTCTTCCACAACCTTCCCCACTTCTGCTCGCTCCAAATTAGCCGCATAGTCACACTGGCTACAACTCACAATTACATCCTCTCCTGTATCGGCCAACACCATAAACTCATGGGAGAAACTCCCCCCGATAAGCCCCGTATCTGCCTCCACTGCCCTGAACTTCAACCCACAGCGTTGGAATATCCTGGTGTAGGCCTCGTACATCCGCCAATAGCTTCGCTCGGCACCCTCTTCGTCGGCATCGAAGCTATAGGCATCCTTCATGATAAACTCCCGGGCGCGCATTACCCCAAACCTGGGCCTTACCTCATCCCTGAACTTGGTCTGGATCTGATAGAGGTTTAAAGGAAGTTGACGATAGGACCTTATCTCCCGGCGAGCGAGATCCGTAATCACCTCTTCGTGAGTAGGACCAAAACAATAATCCCTTTCATGTCTGTCCTTTATTCTAAGTAACTCTCTGCCATATTGATCCCAACGTCCGCTCTCCTTCCACAGCTCTGCCGGCAAAATGCATGGCATCAACACCTCTAGGGCCCCCGCCTTGTTCATCTCCTCCCTGATGATACGTTCCACCTTCTGCATAACCCGCACCCCAAGGGGGAGAAAGGTATAGATACCTGCAGCCAATTTCCTGATCATCCCGGCCCGCAACATCAGCTTATGGCTCACTACTTCTGCCTCTGCCGGTTCCTCCCTCAATGTGGGCATCAACAGTTGGGTGTATCGCATTTCCTCCTCAATATATAGCTTTTGTCCACATTCTATAGGCTAACCATCAAACCTGTCAACAATTAGCCTTTATTCCCTGGTCTTTTAAAAACTAAAAAGGAGATGGGAACCCATCTCCTTCTTGAACCTCCATGGTGCCGAAGGCGGGATTTGAACCCGCACGGGCATAACCCACCACCCCCTCAAGATGGCGTGTCTACCAAATTCCACCACTTCGGCACAACGTTAATTTTACCCCAATTTATTTCCTTTGACAAGTCCTTTTTCCATCATCTCCCCCCTTGGCCAGGGGAAACGGGGGCTTGTTGCCTTGGTACTTCATCCACTACCGTCTTGGTTGGAGGTTGACTGGCCAAAAAGGCCAAGATAAGGGAACTGAGCATAAAGAAAACGGCAATCACTGTGGTAAGTTTGTTCAAAAAACTGACTGGCCCTGCGCTGCCGAAGATAGTCTGGCTATAACCACCGCCAAAGGCCGCACCCATCTCAGCCCCCTTCCCTGTCTGTAAAAGGACGATCATGACCAAGATCACACAGACAAAAACATGTAACACAGTGAGTATTCCCCCCATAAAACTACCTCCTACTCCTCTCAAACATCACTATCCTGGCAAAAGAACCCACCTCCAGAGAGGCCCCTCCTACCAAGGCACCGTCGATGTCGGGCTGAGCCATCAATTCATCTATATTGTCCGGTTTGACGCTGCCTCCATATTGAATCCTTATCTCCTTCGCCAGGGCTGCGTTAAAGATATCAGCTAGAAGCCTCCGAATAAAGGCTTGTACCTCTTGCGCCTGCCCTGCAGAGGCCGTCTTTCCCGTCCCAATAGCCCAAATGGGCTCATAGGCTATCACGATGTGTCGGGCCGCCTTTGCCTCCACTGCTTTCAACGCTGCCCTCACCTGTTCTTCTACCACCTTGAAGGTATCTCCACGCTCCCGCTCTTGCAGAGATTCCCCTACGCAGATTATGGGATTTAGGTGATGGGAAAGGGCCGCCTTTACCTTTTTGTTAACTGTATCATCGGTTTCACCAAAATACGCCCTTCTCTCGGAGTGGCCGATGATCACATATTGACATCCCACATCCCTCAACATAAGGGGGGATACTTCCCCAGTATAGGCCCCCTGCTCCTCCCAGAAAACGTCCTGGGCGGCCAGGACAATCCCACTACCTTTTAGACGTTCGGCCACTGGGGACAAGGCAACAAAAGAGGGGGCCAACACCACCTCTGTCCTCTTCCATCCCCCTAACTGCTTCTGCAGACGTGTCACAAAATCGATGGATTCCTCCACGGTTTTGTGCATCTTCCAGTTTCCTGCTATGATCGGCTTACGCATCCCCCATTCCATCCTCAATATCTATCCAGAACGGCTACTCCTGGAAGGGTCTTACCCTCCAGAAGTTCTAGTGTCGCCCCCCCTCCTGTAGATATATGGGTCACCTTGTCGGCCAATCCCAACCCTCTAAGGGCCGCAACAGAATCTCCCCCACCTACAATGCTTAGCGCCCCAGAAGCAACCACCGCCTTGGCCACACCCTCAGTACCTTTGGAAAAGGGCTTCATCTCAAATACCCCCATGGGACCGTTCCAGAGGATGGTTTTACTCCCTTTGATCACGTCAGAGAAGGCCTCAACGGTCTGAGGCCCTATATCCATGGCCACCCAACCACTAGGGATCTCCTTGCTGGTGACCACTTTATGTTCAACATCTGGAGAAAATTCCTTTGCTACCACATGATCAAGAGGAAGATGAAGATCCAAGTTGCGATCTCTTGCCTCTTTTAGCAACTCCCTAGCCAGTAATATTTTGTCTTCTTCAACTAACGACCTGCCTACTTCATACCCTTTAGATCTTAAAAAGGTATAGGCCATGCCGCCACCGATGAGGAGGGCATCCACTTTGTCTATCAAGTTTTTGATTACCCCTATCTTGTCGGAAACCTTAGCTCCCCCCAAAATGGCTATATAAGGACGTTGTGGAGAGGCCAGAGCCTGAACCAAATATTCTATCTCTTTCTTCATGAGAAACCCACATACCGCCATCTCTACATGATGGACGATCCCTTCTGTAGAGGCATGGGCTCGATGGGCGGTGCCGAAGGCATCATTGACATAGATGTCGGCAAGCCGGGCCAACTGCCGTGCGAATTCTGGATCATTCTCCGTCTCCTGCGGGTGAAACCTGAGGTTCTCTAACAAGATGACCTCTCCCTCTTTCATCTTTGCAATCAGAGATTCTACCTCCTCACCGACGCAGTCAGGGGCCATTATCACCTCTCGTTCCAATAGGGTCGAGAGGTGACGGGCTACAGGAGCAAGGCTCATCTCCGGTACCACCTTACCCTTTGGGCGCCCAAGGTGGGAGGCCAAAACCACCTTGGCCCCCTTCTCCACGGCATACCTGATAGTGGGAAGGGCAGCAGCAATCCTAGTGTCATCCTTCACCTCGCCGTCGTCTCCCAGGGGTACGTTGAAATCGACCCGGATAAAGAGTCTCTTTCCCCTTATCTCTATCTCATCGATACATTTGATGGCCACTTTAACCTCCCTATTTTAAGGTGCGATAATCTTGGCCAAATCCACCATCCTGGCTGAATAACCCATCTCATTATCATACCAGGCCAAAACCTTCACCATCCTCCCCTCGACGACAGTAGTGCTGAGAGCATCCACAATGGAGGAAAACAGGGTTCCGTTAAAGTCCGCCGATACCAGGGGTTCCTCCGTATATCCAAGGATACCTTTAAGCTCACCTTCTGAGGCCTTCTTAAGAGCGGCGTTTACCTGCTCCACGTTCGTCTCCTTCACCACCTCTGCCACGAGATCTACAACAGAGACATTAGGAGTGGGGACCCTGATGGCCATTCCATCTAACTTTCCTTTGAGTTCAGGCATAACCAGGGAGGCGGCCACCGCCGCTCCGGTAGTAGTGGGAATCATGGATAACGCTGCCGCCCTAGCCCTGCGCAGATCTTTGTGGGGGAGATCCAAAATCCTCTGATCATTAGTATAGGAGTGAATGGTAGTCATTAACCCTCTCTTTATCCCGAAGTTTTCATGGATGACCTTGGCTACAGGGGCAAGGCAATTGGTGGTACAGGAGGCGTTGGAGATGACGTGGTGCCTGTCAGGGTTGTACTCCTGATGGTTGACCCCTATCACAATGGTTATATCCGGTCCTTTTGCAGGGGCGGAAATGATCACCTTCTTCGCCCCAGCCTCCAAGTGCTTGGCAGCCTTATCCCTTTCCCGGAACAGTCCTGTGCACTCCATAACGATCTCTACTCCCAAATCCCCCCATGGAAGCTGGGCAGGGTCTTTCAAGGCCATTACCTTTATCTCCTTCCCATCAACGAGGATAGCTTCGTCCTTTGCCTGTACCTCACCGGGGAAGGGGCCATGTACGGAATCGTACTTCAAAAGGTGAGCCAGGGTACGGGCATCCGTTAGATCATTGACCGCAACAATATCTATATCGGCACCCATTTTTTGGGCGGCCCTTACTATGACCCGACCGATCCTGCCAAAGCCGTTTATCCCTATCTTAACCCCCATCTCTCCACCTCCTTTCGGCTAAAACTGAAGGGGGAAAAACGCCTCACTCTTGAGACTTAACCTCTTCCTCCTCACTTTCCAGTAGCTTCACCTGGAGGCCTTCCACTCTTGCTATTTCCTCATCTGACTCATAACTATAATAGACCTTCCCAGCAGCTATCTCTCGCAAGGCATTGACGATAGGTTTATTGTCGGTCTGCACCATTGGTCTCGCCCCTTTCATGAGCATCTTGGCCCTTTTGGCGGCCAAAACCACCAAGGCAAACCGACTCTCCACCCTCTTCAGGCAATCCTCTACCGTTATCCTCGCCATATTGTCCTCCTATGCCTTTAGGACCCTCGCGGTTCTGCACCGCTCAGCTATTATAATGGATGCGAGTTCTTTTGTGGCTTCCTCAATTTCTCTGTTAACTACAATATAGTCGTACCAAGTCATTTGATCAAGTTCCTTTTGGGCATTTTGCAGTCGAGCTTGAATCGCCTCTTCAGAATCACCGCCCCTGCTTCTCAACCTCTCCTCTAAGACCTCAAGAGAGGGAGGGAGGATAAAAATGAGCACCCCATCTTTCAGCTCCTCCCTTATCTTTCGCGCCCCTTGTGTGTCTATCTCTAAGATGAGGTCTTCCCCTTGTTGAAGTCTTTCCAAGTTAGACCTGGGAGTTCCATATAAATCACCGTGTACCTGGGCCCACTCGATAAATCTATCTTCTCTCATCATATCTATAAACTCTGCACGGGAGATAAAAAAATAGTCCACCCCCTCCTGTTCCCCGGGCCGGGGGGCTCTAGTAGTGCAAGAGATCGATAAGCTCACCCCTGGCAGCCGAGAAACCACCCTCCTTAACAGCGTGGTTTTACCGGCCCCCGAGGGAGCAGAAACTACAAAAAGAATCCCTTTCCCTCCCCTTATCACTGCCTCCTTCTTACCTAATAACCCTATTCCAATTCCTCTCCGGCGGCCAACCTTTGGGCCAGGGTCTCAGGCTGGATCGCTGACAGGATTACATGGTCACTATCAGTGATAATGATGGATCTGGTCTTGCGCCCTTGGGATGCATCTATCAACTTGCCAATCTCCTTCGCACTATCTTTCAGCCTCCTCATAGGCGCCGAGTTAGGACTCACCACAGCTACTACCCTAGAGGCGACCACCACATTGCCAAAACCTACGTTCAACAGTTTAGTCTTCATTTTTCCTCCCTTATCATTCGATATTTTGTACCTGTTCCCTTACCCTCTCCAGCTCACCTTTTATCTCTATAACCTTGTGAGCAATCAAGGCATCGTTGGCTTTTGCACCGATGGTGTTTACTTCTCTGTTCATCTCCTGCAGGATGAAATCCAATCCCCTCCCCATAGGTCCTTCCTCTCTCAATTTAGATTCGAATTGCCGCAGATGACTCTCCATTCTGATTACTTCCTCGGAGATATCGGAGCGATCTGCAAAGTAAGCTACCTCTTGGTAAAATCTCAGTTCATCAAAATCGCTCCCCTCTAAAAGGACGCGCAACCTCGCCCGCAATCTCTCTCTATAGGCGTCGACTACGAAAGGGGCCCTGCTCTTTATCTCCTCCATCAGTTTCCTAATCTCTTCTAACCTGCCTATCAAGTCCCTTTGCAGAATTTCCCCTTCTTTGCGTCTAAAATCATCCAATACCTGCAATGATCGAATTGTTACGGATTCTATCTCCTCCCAATAAAGCCCTAAGTCCTCCTCTATTTCGACGAGGGGGAAAATCTCCCTTACCTCTGTTATATGATCTAGAGTCACCTCGCCTTTTAGGCCGAACTTTTCCTTCAATTTATGCAAAAGATGTATGTATTTTTCCGCCAGATCCATATCGGCCTCCAAACGATACCGAGGAACCAATGAGGAGGAACGATCAACCCTCATAGTAAGGTCCACCCGCCCCCTATGCACCCACTTTTTCACTAGGTCACGGATCTTCGGCTCCAGGGAAAAGAAGCCCCGTGGGAGCTTGAGGGAAATCTCCAGGAATTTATGGTTTAGTGACCTTATCTCCACAGTCACCTTCCCCATGGGAAGATCCTTCTGAGCCAAACCATATCCGGTCATACTTTTGATCACCTGCTACCCCCTTTCAGTTCCTGCAAATATCTCTTCCTTATCTCCTTTAAGATCTCTCTTATCTGGTGCGAGGCGTAGTCCGGGTATGTCCATTGCAGCGGCCGAAACTCCCCTTTTTGATAGATAAGGGTGAGATCCGCGTATATTCCCTCTCCCAAGTAAGGACGATGAGTATAACCCTTGGTCGTGGCCAAAATCAAGTGTTCTGCACAGATATACCCAGGATCGATGTTTATTCTCCTTCTGCCCTCAGCAGCAAAGGCCTCTTCTATCTGATTGGTTTCCCTTTTGATCCTCACCAAGGACTCCCTCGGGATTAAGGGACGAAAGGTAACAAATCTCCTGAACAATCCTCTACCCATCTCTGCAGTGTAATAGTCTGTTTGGTCAAAGGGGAGAATATCGCTCTTAAAATCGATATCACCGTACCTCTGGGCCAACACCTCCAAGATCTGGTGCAGCAAGAGGTCATCGGAGGTTATAAGGCTCATGATCAATTTTACCGGCTTAGGTACCCCTATCTTTCCCATGGGGGTGCTCAAAATAGAGAAAGAACTCCTTATTCCCTTTCGGCCCCCTAAGGGAGGACTCCATTACCCCCCGTGGAGTCAAACCTATACTTTCTGCGAACATTATGATCCTGTCCACCACCTCTTGGTGCTTTTGCGGATCCCTTACCACTCCCCCCTTTCCCACCTCACCCCTTCCCACCTCAAACTGTGGCTTTAACAAGGCCAGCAA
>QMLM01000026.1 GCA_003646745.1 Deltaproteobacteria bacterium
CACAGAGGCCAATGCTGTCCACCATACGGTCCTTGTACGCGGGTTAAGGACCAAGATGAGGGGGATGACCTTCCCCATAAATGTCTCCACCCCTAAAAAGGACCATGCAAAGGGGCCCATTAGCAATAACATGGCCGCCTGCATGTCTCCCCGATGACCTAAAGACAGTTTGATGAGATCACACATGACCAAGAAGAGGTCAACAATGATGGCCCATCCGAGAAGTTGCCCGAGCCCCAGGATCAGCTCCTCGTTCACCTTTTTTCGCTGAGAGAAAAACCTGTCTTTGATCATAGATACAATGATCATCAAAGCTATCCCCGAGACAATGGCCGAGACAAGAAAGAGCAGGGGCATTAGAGGGGAGTTCCATAGGGGACGGGCCTTTACCACGGTTAAGATGACCCCTGTATATCCATGGACCAAGATGGCCAGTGGAATCCCAATGAGGCCGAAGATACGAGCGCGTCGCTCATCTTCTTTGAAGATGAAGTAGCCGTAAATGAGGCAGTTCAGGGGGTAGATGGTCAAGAAAAAGGACCCCCAAGTAATAGGAGAGGTAAAATGGAGATAAACGAACAGGTGCCAAGCCCTAAGGGGTTTTCCAACATGCAAAAGGAGAAAGGCTGGGGCGGCAATGAGCAGCAAGGTCGCGATCACAATTCCGATTTTCCCCAAAGGCTTATATTTTTCCATGCCAAACCCATAAGAGAGGGTGGTGAGGATAAAGGATCCCGCACTGAGACCCGTTAAATAAAAATAGGTAGCGATCAGAAAGCCGAAATTATGGTGATGGAAGACGTTATACAGTAGTTTTACCTCCATCTTTCTGCGCCTCAGATGGCCTCTAGGGCCTGTTGGTCTAATTGGAGGTAATAGACATGGGGCTCTGTCCCCATCTCGGGTCTTATTACCTGCACAGGATGCAGGGATAGCAGGCGGGAGATCTTACTCCCCTTGTCTGACAGATCACCGAAGATCAAGGCATCTGTGGGACAGGCCTCTACACAAGCTGGATTCATACCTTTTTCCACCCGCGAAATGCACCAATCGCATTTTTCCGCCACTTGTTTAAGGGGGTTAAGATATCTCATGCTGTATGGGCAAGCCGCAATACAATAGCGACAGCCAATACAACGATGGGGATCTATTACCACTACTCCATCCTCCCTCTTCCAGGTGGCATTGACCGGGCATACCGTAACACATATGGGCCGTTCGCAATTATTGCAAAGTAGCGGCAGGAAACTGATGCTAACCTGGGGGTAACTCCCCTTCTCTATGATCTTGACCCATGTCCTCCACACCCCTAGGGGTACTTCGTGTTCTGCCTTGCAAGCTACGCTACATGCATGACAACCGATGCAGCGGCGCAGATCTATCAACATGGCAAAGCGACGGCCCTTCATCTCCTCTATCTATATATCCCAAGTTTCTTGCCCAATATGGAGCGGGCGATCACATGGCGTTGGATCTCGGATGTACCCTCGTAGAGGGTGGTGACGATGACATCCCGGTGATAACGCTCCACGGGATATTCCTTGGTGTATCCGTAACCCCCCAAGATCTGGATGGCCCTGATAGTTACCTTTCTGGCCGTCTCGGAGGCAAACAGCTTGGCCATGGAGGCCTCTTTGGTAAAAGGCAATTTGTTTTCCTTGAGGAAGGCCGCCCTTAAGACCAGCAGTTGGGCGGCATCCAGTTCAGTATAGCTGTCAGCGATCATCCATTGGATGGCCTGAAAACTGGCTATGGGTTGCCCGAACTGCTCCCTTTCCTTGGCGTATTCGGTTGCATAATCAATGGCGGCATAGCCGAGGCCTAAGGCCAATGAGGCAATGCCGATCCGTCCGCCGTCTAACTCCATCATAGAGATCTTAAAACCATCTCCCTCTTCCCCCAGGAGGTTTTCTTTGGGGATGCGACAATCCTCAAAGAACAGGTCGTTGGTAGTGGATGCCCGCTGTCCCATCTTTTCTTCGTTTTTGCCGATGATGAACCCCGGGGTTTCTTTTTCCACCACAAAGGCGCTGATTCCCTTTCCCCTTTTTGCCTCCTTGTCCGTCACCGCCCAAACCACCGTAACCCCCGCGTGTTCTGCGCTGGTGATGAGGGTCTTCTGTCCGTTGATGATATAATAGTCACCGTCCCTGACGGCTATAGTCCTGATGCTGGCGGCATCGGATCCTGCATGGGGTTCAGTGAGGGCAAAAGAGCCCGCGGGATATTCACCGCTGCAAATCTTCGGCAGGTGCTTCCTCTTTACCTCCTCGGTCCCGAACTCATAGATCACCTCCGCTACCATATTGGTCACCGATGTGGTCACCGCTGTGGCGGCACAGGCCTTGGCGATCTCGGTTATAGCCAAGCTATAGGCTACTGTGCCTACATCAGAGCCCCCATACTCTTGAGGTATGTTCATCCCCATTAACCCCAACTCCGCCAATTTCTTCAAAGGCTCAAGGGGAAACTCTTTGGTTTCGTCATAGTAGGCGGCTTTGGGTTTGAGCTCCTTTTCGGCGAACTCCCTCACCATATCGCGGATCATTTCTTGTTCTTCCGTTAAACGGAAGTCCATGATCCCCCCTTACTTTTTTTCGTAGGTATAGAATCCCTTCCCTGTTTTTCTCCCCAGATAACCGGCATCCACGTATTTTTTCAAAAGAGGACAGGGGCGATATTTGGGATCACCGAAACCCTGATAGAGGGTGTTCATGATGGCCAGACAGGTATCCAGGCCGATCAAATCGGCCAGCTCCAACGGCCCCATGGGGTGGTTCATCCCCAGCTTCATCACCTGATCGATGGCCTCGGCTGTGCCAACCCCATGGTAAAGGGCAAAGATGGCCTCGTTGATCATCGGCATCAAGATTCGGTTGGAGATAAAGCCTGGGTAGTCGTTGGCCTCCACAGGGCTTTTCCCCATCTTTGTGGCTAGCTCTTTGGTGATCTGAAAGGTTTCTTCAGAGGTGGCCAGCCCCCTGATGATCTCTACCAACCTCATCACCGGTACCGGATTCATAAAGTGCATACCTATGACCAGTTCAGGCCTCCTGGTGGCGGAGGCGATCCGCGTAATGGGAATAGATGAGGTATTGGTGGCGAGGATTACCTCAGGCCGACAGATTCCATCCAGGTCCCTGAATATTGCGAGCTTTATCTGCTCGTTTTCAGTGGCCGCCTCGATGATGAACTCGACATCTGCCATCTCCTTAAGTTTTAGGGTACCTCTGATCCTGCTCAGTGTTTCTTCCTTCTGCTTCTGCGTTATTCGTTCCTTTTGTACCATGCGATCGAGGTTATTTCTTATTGTATTCAATCCTCTATCGAGGAGATCTTGTTTGACATCATTTATGACAACCTGAAACCCGTTGGTGGCGGCTACCTGTGCGATACCGCTTCCCATTTGTCCTGCGCCGACAACCCCTATGGTCTTTATATCCATGCCTTCACCCCCTTTACAAATAGCTACATCTCTACGATCAAAGAAACTGCCTCTGCCCCTCCTAGACATAAGGAGGCAAGTCCCCTCTTATCCCCCCTCCTCTTCATGGCATATAACAGGGTAGTAAGGACTCGAGCGCCGCTTGCCCCAATGGGGTGTCCTAGAGCTACTGCCCCTCCATGGACGTTGACCCTATCTTCATCTAGACCCAACTCCCTGATGATGGCTACGGTGGAGGCGGCAAATGCCTCATTGATCTCGAAAAGCTCTATATCCTTTAGCTTAAGATTGGCCTTATCCAACACCCTGGGTATTGCCTTTATTGGGGCAACCAAGACATCTTCCAACGGCACTCCTGCAGAGGCCTGGGCCACTATCTTGGCCATTGGGGTGATCCCCAGGCTCTCGGCCTTTTTCCGTGAGGCCACCACCAATGCGCTGGCCCCATCGCTGATCTTAGAGGAGTTGCCCGCAGTGACCCTCCCATCGTCCTTAAAGACGGGCTTCAGTTTTGCCATGGCCTCTAAATTAGGGTCCCTTGGCCCCTCATCCGTATCAAATACAGCCGTCTCACCCTTTTTCCGTGGGACTTCTAGGGGGAGTATTTCCTCCTTGAAGGTTCCATTCCTTATCGCTTCCATCGCCTTTTTGTTGGAATGGAAGGCGAAAAGGTCCATGTCCTCACGGGTAATCCCGAATTTGTCTGCCACCAATTCGGCCGTATAACCCATATGGAAATCATTTACCACATCCCACAGTCCATCGTGGACCATACCATCGACTAGTTTTCCATCCCACAAGCGGTAACCTTCACGAGCCCTATCCAAATAATAGGGGGCCCTGGTCATACTCTCCATCCCCCCCGCAACAATGATATCCGCATCTTGTACCATGATGGCTTGAGCCGCCAACATAACCGCCTTTAGGCCTGAGCCGCAGACCTTGTTCACCGTGATACAACCCACATCCCAGGGAAGTCCGGCCTTTATCATGGCCTGTCGAGCAGGATTCTGACCCAAGCCGAAGGGCAGAACATTGCCCATAATCACTTCATCTACATCCTCCTTCCGGATCCCCGCCCTCCGGATTGCCTCATTGATGACATAAGCGCCCAATTCCGTTGCCGAAAGGTCTTTAAGCCCTCCCAAAAAGTTACCAATGGCCGTTCTGACGGCACTGATGATCACCACTTCTTCCATATACATAACCCCCTATTCCTGAATTTCTTCCAGTTTCTTCATGATCCTTTCCTTATAGCCCTGAATCTCCCCCTTTAACTTTATCAGACCATTGATGCGTTTATCCGTTTCCTCAAAGTGATGATCCAAAAGCTCTAGAAGCCTAGGCAGTACCTTTTTGTTGGTTCGGTGGATCTGATAGATGTCCTCCAGTTCCTTCATCTCCGCCAAAGTCAGACCGAGAAGTTTTAGGCGTTTGATGAACTTCAGGCGACGTAGATCATCGTCCGTATATACCCTTCTGCCCCCTTCGATCCTTTTTATGGAGTTCAACAGCCCCAGCTCTTCATAATAGCGGATGGTCCGAGGGGTAAGCCCCGTCTTCTTGGCCAAATGCCCTATAGAATAATAATTGCTCTTTTTATCCCCTGACATTTTCCTTTACCTCTTTTACAGTTTACGTAACCTGGCAATATTATTGTAAAAAATAAAAACCCTCCCCTCATTATATATCTATTCCCTCTTTTTTGCTGGCGGCTTCTACAATTACTCCCATACACGACGATCATCCACTTTTTTATAGCCATCAGGGATCGTTCCCGGGGGAACGAACTTTATCTCACATCTCAGTTTGATGACCTCCTTAGTGTAGTTCTCTAGCCTTCGGCGAAGTTCTTCTTTGTCCTTTACCTCTTCCTTCAGTTCTGCCACAAAAGTAATCTCATCTTTGTGTTCTTTGCGTGTTATCACCACTTGGCACCTGGCCAGGGCAGGGACCTTTTTTGCCACTTCGTCTACCTGTCCAGGGTGTATGAACATCCCCCTAGTCTTCACCAGTTGATCGACCCTGCCGAGAATCTTCATCAAGCGGGCGGAACTACGACCACAGGGGCATTCTCCCTCTTCTATATAAGATAGGTCTCCTGTGCCGAAATGAATGAGGGGATAAGCCTTATCGAAGACCGTGGCCACTACCTCACCTGCTTGGCCAGGGGGGAGTTGTTTCCCTGTATCCGGATCCACGATCTCCACAATGCAGTCCTCAGGTATATGCATGCCGTTTTTGTGAATGCACTCATAGCCCAGACACCCTACATCAGCCGTACCATAGGACTGGCATATGGTCATACCAAATTTATCCTCTAAGTTGTCGCGCAGAGATTCGGGCAGCATCTCTGCTGCCACAAAGCCCACTTCCAAGGATAGATCTGTTCGGGGGTCGAGCCCCATGGCCTCGGCCCTCTCTGCAATGTTCAACAGGAAGCTGGGGGTACCCAAGTAGGCGGTGGTCTTGAGGTTCTTCATTACCTCCACCTGGGCCTCGGTGTTTCCCACCCCCATGGGAATTACGGTGCAGTTGAGCATTTTGGCTGCTTCATCAAGCCAAAAGGCGAATATCACCATGTGATAGCTGAAGGTGTTCTGGACGATATCCCCCGCTCTCATCCCTAGGGCGTAGAAGGCCTGCGTCCACCTGATATCATTGTACTCATTGTCCCATGGCTCGTAAATAGGACCAGGGGATATATAGATCCTGCGAATCTTGTCCATGGGGACCCCAACAAGCCCCCCAAAGGGGAGGTCCTTCTTCTGCAGCTGGACCAGATCAGCCTTCTTCAAGAGGGGAAGTTTCACAAGATCGGAGATGGTCTTAATGTCCTTTGGCTGTAATCCTGCCTCATCCATTCTGTTTTTAAAGGCAGGGGAGTTCTTATAGGCATGCTCAGTGATCTCGGCCAATTTTTTTGTGCGGTATTCCTCCCTCTGATCTGGAGACATAGTCTCCAGGGCCTCGTTGAAAAAACCCGAGATTCTATCTTTTCTCATAAATCCACCTTCTAAAAGAGAGAAGGGGTGGAGGGACCAAGCCCCCTCCACCCTGTGATTTTAACCCTTCACCCTTTATTATTTTTTGAACGGAAAGGTCGCTTTGAAACTGGAGATTACCTCCCCGTAGTCGCTGGTGAAGCTGGCCACCCCATTTCTGACCTCAATCGGAAAGGCAAAATCACCGACCTTCTCCCACCAGCTCTTGAGGAGGTTTACATGCTTTACCCCCTTCTTCTTCAGCATCTCCACATTCCCCGCCGGAACCAGAAGGGCCAACAGGGCAGTATAGGCATCATAAGTGACTTCAACACGAAGCTGGCTGGTGGTCTTGGCAGGGATATAGATGTCCTCATAGACGATGGGGGTGCTCAGCTCAAACCCCTCAAAGGCCGTAGTGAACCTGAACTGGTCCAACATCACCTTGAACTTATTGGGGTTAGTGATGTCAAAGACGAAGGCCAGATCTAGGGTACTTCCTCTTTTCTTCTTCGGCTCTATCCAGAAAGGCCAATAATGGGCGACCTCCACCCTGTTGAGCTTTACAACGGGAGGTTGTACCTTTGGTGGAACTACGGCCCACCAAACGGTACAACCGACAATCCCCACGGCTATGATAAAAACCAAACCTATAAATAAGCTCTTGCGCATCTTGTATAACCTCCTTCCTAAGTCAGCCACCTCTTGCGGCGCTTATAATGCTTTACTTGACGAAAACTTTTGCGCTGTCCCACGTCGGTAAGGCCTAAGTAGAAGTCCCTGATGTCAGGATTCTCCTTTAGTTTTTCAGCGGTATCGTCCATGACGATCCTGCCGGTCTCCATGACATAGGCATAGGGGGCGACGGTCAGGGCCAGCTTGACGTTCTGCTCCACCAATAGTATGGGGATCTTCTCCTCCTTATTGAGCCTGGTGATGATGTCGAATATTTCCTTAATCAACAAAGGGGCTAATCCCATGGAGGGCTCGTCCAGGAGCATCAACTTGGGCTGGGCCATCAGGGCCCTCCCAATGACGGTCATCTGCTGTTCTCCTCCGCTGACGAAGCCCGCCAAGACGTTGCGAACCTCCTTGAGGCGGGGGAAATAGTGATAGACCATCTCCAACCTTTCCTTTTTCCCCGAGGAGCGAAGGTGCGCGCCAACCATGAGGTTCTCCTCCACCGTGAGGTGCTCGAAGACCCTTCTCCCCTCTATGATCTGGAAGATCCCCCTCTTGGCGATCTCTTCTGCCTCCAGCTTGTCAATTCTTTCACCCATGAACTCTATGCTTCCATCGGTTACCTCACCGTCTTCATGTTTCAGCAAGCCAGATACCGCCTTCAAGGTAGTGCTTTTTCCAGCACCGTTGGCCCCCAGCAGGGCTACTATACCTCCTTCAGGGACCTCGATGGACACCCCTTTGAGCACCAGGATCACTTCGTGATACTTCACCTCAATATTATTGATTCTCAGAATACTTTCCAAGACCTCACCTCCTCATAAATAGAGCGCCGATAAGAGGGACAGTTGACAGCATTTTACCACCCCAGCCATTCCTTCTCCCACTTCTCAGGATATCTCTTCTTGAAGTCTATCCTCTTGAGGAACTTGAATTTTCCGTTTTTGATGATGTACATCTGGGCGATGCTTGTGGGCCGATGATCAGTGGGGGTAAAGGTGACTGGAGGAGCCCCTATTCCCAAGTCAAAGTTCCGTAGGGTTTCAAAGGCCTCTTTGATCCCCTCGCCGGTGAGCTTGCCGGCCTTGTCGGCCCGCTTCATCGCCTCCCAAAGCAGAAGCACATCGCCCCAGGCCTGGACTGTCCTGATGAGGCGATCCTTTTCCGGGATACCAGGATTTAGCTTCTTGGCATACTCCACGATTTTGGGCATAAACCTAGGTCCTTTCTCGCCGAAGAAGGCGCAAGGCACCGCCCCGATGGCGTTCTCGGCAGCAGGGCCCGCCAGCTTAACGAGGTTCTTGTCAAATCCCCAGTTGTTGCTGATGTGCCAGGCCCCCAATCCCAGGGCATAGGAATCCTTCAGGGCAGTGGCCACTGACATGGTGGTGTTGCCATGCCAAACCAGATCGGGTTTGAACTTTTTGGCGGCCAGTACCTGGCTCTTGGTATCGAGGGCCGTGAGGGAGACATCCTGATCAGGGCCTATCTCAAAGCCCAAAATCTTAGCCTGGTCCTTGATGGCCTTAATGGGAGCGCTGGAATAAGGGGTGGGCCAGGAGTAAAAGCATACGAAGCGCGGCTTATCACCCCGCTGCCTGCGTGCCTTGTACTTAGGGTCCTTCAACCAAATCTCCTCGTACCAAGCCGTGATGCACCCTCGAGCGTTAGTGGAGTAATCGCAAGAGAAGAACAGGTTATAGGGGGTCTTTTTGGGGTCGGTCAGGTGCGCCGAATAGGATGCAGAGACATACGGCATCTTGTCCTTGGTGACAGTTGGGGATAAGGCCTCGGTGTCACCGGTGCCCCATCCTAACACAGCTATCACCTTGTCATAGTCGCGAAGCCTCTTGTAAATGGTCACTGCCTCAGGAATACGGTAGCCATAATCAAATTGAAAAAGCTTAATCTTTTTGCCGTTTACGCCCCCAGCGTCATTCACATAGGCGATGGCCTCGGCGATCCCCAGGGCATAGTCCTTGCCCACATCACAGGTGCCGCCGGTCATGTCGTTGATGGCACCTACTTTTATTACCTCGGCCGCCCACGCTGGGCTGAAGGCAAGAGTTAATATTAACGCCATACCCAGTAATTTCCATCCACTCTTTTTCATCTCTCCACCTCCCACCTTTAGTGTTTAATTTTAATTTACCTCACCCCCCGCTTATGTCGTCTATCACCTCCCTTCTTTCTTCATATATCCTCAGTAGGAGAAGGGCCAGAGGTTGAAGTAATTCTTTATCTGCCACCAACGATAGGCCATACCATTGGGCTCATAGATGAGAAATAGGCAGATGGCGAGCCCAAAGGCCGCTTCTTTCAGGAACAGAAATTTCATCTGCAATTGTGGAAAGATAGGGGCCAGGGGCACAATGGCAAACTTTAAGGCCTCTAGGACCAAGACCATGAACATGGAACCGAAAAATATCCCGTGGATGCTCCCCACTCCTCCGATAAGGATTACTCCTACCAACCAAAGCGACCAAGACCACATAAAATGCTCAGGGCTAAGGGCAGCCAAGTTACTTATCCAGAAGGCCCCAGCCACCCCTCCCAGGACACCGGCCACGAAGAAGGCGAGAAGCTTGTATTTTACGATGTTCACCCCCAAGGCCTCGGCAGCGATGTCGTTGTCTCTGATGGCGATCCAAGCCCTGCCCACCCTCGAGCGTAGCAGATTAGCCATAGCAAGGGTGCACAGGGTGACCAAAACAACCATGAGGTAATAGACCCTTACATCATTGTCTATGACCAATGGACCGACTTTGATGGTACCGGGTGGAAGGGAAAAGGCCACCCCTCTACCACCTATCCGGCTTACATATTGGGTCAAGATAAAGTCCACGGTGATGAACTGAGCGGCCATAGTAGTCATAATCAGGTAAAACCCCTTGACCTTAGCTGAGGGCAGCCCAAAGAGCACGCTCCATATCCCGGCAGCAAAGGCAGCAATGAGCAGGCTCACTATATAGGGGAGGTGGAACATGAGCATTCCTAGGGCGCAGACATAGGCCCCCACGGCGATAAAGGCGGCATGGCCGAGGGTGATCTGGCCACAGTAGCCAATGAGCAACTGTACCCCCATAGCACCAAGGACGGTATATCCGATAATGTTGGCTACCCCAATCCAGTAAAGCCCTGCATATTGGGGGAAGAGATAGTAGACAACGATGAATAAAAGGATCATTTTCCCCCACACGAACCTCGTCTGCCACCATCGATGGTCCTGTTTGTAATATTCGTGATATATCCCGCAAGGAAGCCAGCTCATCTTCTACCCTCCTTCTAAACCCTCTCGATCCTCTCCCATCCCCACAGGCCATAGGGAAGGAACAACAGAACGATCACCATGAAGGCAAAGGGGGCAATCTCCTTCACCCCCCCGGGGAAGTACTGGTCGAGATAGGCCCCGGAGAGGTTCTGCAAGATGCCGATGATGATCCCCCCTACGATAGCCCCCGGGACGGAATTAAGCCCCCCTAGCACCACTGCGGGTAGCACTAATAGGCCTAAGTATCCCACCGATATATTTAGGCCGTTGATGTTGCCCAATAGGGTCCCTCCAACACCCGCTGCCATAAAGGCGATGGCCCAGGCCATGGCGTATACGAACTTGGCGCTCACCCCTAAGGAAAGGGCGGCCATTTCATCGTCGGCGCATGCCTGCATAGAGAGCCCCCAACGGGTGTATTTAAAGAAGGACACAAAGGCAATAAGGAGGATGATGGCTGCGATGAAACTCCAGAGGTAGACCTGCCCGATGATCACCGGCCCCCAGACGATCGGCTTCATGGGAAAAACTGGCGGTAAAAAGACCCTAGTATCCGTTCCCCATATCAACTCCACAACCCCCCGGAAAAAGAAGGAAAGCCCCACGGTGACCATGATCACGGTGAGGATCGGCTCCCCGATCAACTTCCTGAGGAAGAAATGTTCGGTGAGGAATCCTAGGATGATCCCGATGACCATGGTGAAGACTAGGGCCAGGATGAAGGGAACGCCCCAGGTATAAAAGGTGAGACAGACATAGGCACCAATGAGGGTTAACTCCCCCATCGCCAGGTTGAGGACCCCGGAACACTTATAGATGAGACACCAACCCAGGGCGACCAAGGCGTAGATGCTCCCCACCATTATGCCCGTTACTATTGCTAGAAGAAACAGTTGCATTTATTTTCCCTCCTTTACCGGGACCTTCTCCACCCGAAGGTCCGTCTTGATCTGAACAACCCTGCCGTCTTCATAGGTGATATTGGTATCTATATGTAGTATATCTTTATCGGAATATAAGGCTTCTACTATATCCTTGTACCTCTGGGCCACAAAGGCCCTGCGCAGCTTACGGGTCCTTGTGAGCTCATCGTCATCGGCGTCGAACTCTTTATACAGGTTGACGAACTTTCTGATCTTGGCAGCAGGGGGAAGGGTCTTATTTACTTGCATGATGGCCTTTTTGACCAACTCATAGACCTCGGGCTTTTGGGATAGCTCTGGATAACTGGTATAGGCTATCCCTCTGTCCTCCGCCCATTTGCCAACGGTGCCGTAGTCTATGCAGGTGACCGCCGTAACATAGGGCATCTTGTCGCCGATGACCCAGGCGTCCTTCAAATAAGGACTGAACTTTAACCTCGCCTCCAGAAACTGGGGAGAGGATTTGCTGCCGTCGGACAGCACCATGATGTCCTTGGTCCGGTCGAATACCACCAGATGACCGTCGGCATCGATGAAACCTGTATCTCCTGAATGCAACCAACCGTCCCTGAGGGTCTTGGCAGTCTCCTCAGGCATTTTGTAGTAACCCTTGAAGACCGAGGGGCTGCGTGAGATGATCTCCCCCTCCTCGGTGATCTTCACCTCGGTCTCGGGAATTGGTTTGCCGACGGTGTCGAATTTAATATCATCATCCCGATGCAGCATAGAGATCCCTGCTATCTCCGTCTGCCCATAGATCTGCTTGAGGTTCACACCGATGGCGTGGAAGAAGCGGAAGTGATCCGGCCCCATGGCCGCCCCACCGGTATAGGCATTGCGGATGCGAGAAAGCCCTAGGTGGTCCTTCAACTTTTTATGGCACCAGAGATACGCCAGATACTTAAGAGTCTTCCAATACCACGGGATAGGTTTTTTCTCGAACTTCAGGTCGGCCACGTGATAGCCAATCTTCATGGCCAAATTGAAGGCGACCCTCTTCAGCCAGGTGGCATCCAGGTGTTTAACTTGTACGGTGCGGGTTATCTGTTCGTAGACCCTTGGGCTGGCGAACATCAAATGGGGACCGATCTCCCTGATGTTCTCCATGGCGGTCTCCGGCTCCTCGGGGAAGTTGATGGTGAAGCCGACCTGTAGGCCGCAGGAGATGGACATCATCTGCTCCCCAATCCAAGCGAAGGGCAGATATGATACGAAATCATCGGTATCAAAGCAGGGGTCCACCCGCATAAGGTTTTGCCCCATCTTAAGCATGTTATAATGGG
>QMLM01000027.1 GCA_003646745.1 Deltaproteobacteria bacterium
CTTCAATCCCTTAAGATCCTCTAATTTGTAAACGGGCTTTTTGCTATGCAGCAGGCCAGGACCATGGGCATGAAGATAAAGGACCTTCACCTCATCCAGTTCTTTAGGCCTGAACTTCTTATAAAACTCATTGATTACACAAGTAGCCACCTTCCCACTGGGGTAGCCCAAGGGCAGATCTATGGCCTCTATCGCAGGGAACCGTCCCCGAGTATAGCCGAAAACCGACATCCCGATATCTGCAACACCTTTCAAGATCCCATCATAGATTTGAGGTCCCTTAAGGAGTGCTCCACCAGGGAAATAGGTGATCTTTACCTTCCCGTTTGTGCGCTTTTCTATCTCCTTTGCCCAGGCATCGCCCAATTTGGCCTGAATATGTGCAGGTGGAAAGAAGTTAGCGTAGGTAAGCTCAATCGGGGCGGCATGTGAGACGAATAAGGGCAATGCCACCAAAACCAAAACCACAGAAGCTACCACAAACCATCTTCCCTTCATAATTACCCCCCTTTCATAAGGAAGATTTTTAATAAAAGAACACTCCTCTAAAAACCGCCGTTCTTAGAGACACAACCACCCCCTTTCTATTTGTTATAGACTCCTAACCTTTTTTATTCATTAGCCTAAAAAAATAATCATGTCAAGCCAAATATCCTTCAAGTTCAAAATTTTCAAAAAAGGGGACGGAAAGAACAGAGGTCTTTAGGACTACGAAATTTTATTCAGATTTGCCGTACTTCTGCCTTAGTTTTGGCTTTTCTATCTTCCCGGTGGAGCTGCGGGGCACATGGTCAAAGATAATGCGGCGGGGACGCTTATAGCGGGGTAAGTTTTGCTCGCAGAACAAGATGATTTCGTCCTCGGTTAATGTCTCGCCATTGATAGGTTCAATTATTGCAGTAACTATCTCACCCAACCTCTCATCAGGGGTTCCAATGACTGCTACATCGTGAACTTTGGGATGTCTTTGGATAATCTCCTCTACTTCTACAGGATAGACATTCTCCCCTCCGCTGATAACTAAGTCTTTCTTTCTGTCAACAAGATAGATAAACCCTTCCTCATCCATCTTGGCCAAATCCCCTGTATATAACCAACCATTTCGAATGGTCTTAGCGGTCAGCTCTGGATTTTTGTAGTATTCCTTCATAATACCACCGCCCTTGACAATAAGCTCACCCACTTCTCCCCTAGGTACATCTTCACCTTCATCATTGACTATACGGGCGTCCCACATTAGGGCAGGCTTCCCGATAGCACCGACCTTCCTCTCATTTTCGATCCCAAGGTGAATAACTCCTGGCCCTGCACTTTCACTCAGTCCATAATTAGTATCATATTGCATCTGTGGAAAATGCCTTTTTAGGCGTTGAACTAGGCTAGGGGGGATAGGTTGGGCCCCCATATGGGTAAGGCGCCAACAGCTGAGACCATAGTCCTCCTTGTTAAGTTCTCCTCTATCTAAGACTTCAAGTATATCTAAAGCCCAAGGTACCAATAAAAACACCACCGATATGCGCTCCTTTGAAATAGTCTCAATTATATACTGCGGGCTTACCTGCTCTGTTAGCAAAACAGCTCGTCCCCCTACGATCATGCAGCCAAGCAGATGCCCAATTGCCAAATGATACAAGGGAGGAATCATCAGGAGACTGTCATTGTGCTTCCAGTAGTGATTGATCGCTTCAGCCAAAGCAGCACACATCAAATTCTTATGGACAAGAAGCACCGGTTTGGGAGCTCCTGTAGTGCCGGAAGTAAAATAAAGCGCACATTCTTCCTCATCCTTTAATTCCACCTTCGGTGATTCGGAGGAGGATTTTTTTACAATGTCCTCCATATTCTCCATTCCTTCGTGGTGACCATGACCGACGCAGATAAAGTTTTTCACTGTTTGTAACTTCGAACGGATTGCGTTCATCCTTTCGGCAAACTCCTCGTCAAGGATAAAAGCTGACGGTTCTGCCACATTGGCACAATATTCAATATCATCGTCTTTAAACCTATAGTTGAGGGGAGCTACCCACGCCCCTGATTTCATAACAGCAAAGTATGCCTCAAGCCAGTTTATGGAATTCCTTCCGAGCAACAGGACCTTTTTACCCTTCCCAATCCCTCTATGGATAAGAGCATTTGCTAATTTATCCGTCCTTTCGTTAAATTGCGACCAAGTAATCTCCTTTCTCACTTTTGTAGCAGGTCTTACCTCGACAAACGCAATATCGTGAGGATACATCCGCGCGTTTTTGACCACTATATCCACTATATTCATGATACCTCCTCCAATGAGTTGCGTTTCAGCTCAATAACAAAGGAATCAAAATACACACGTCTTCTAGCTCTTCAAGCCGATTGACCAACGACACTATTTCCTCCGCCCTTTCCTTTATTTGATGCCTTTTTGAAAAGTCGATGCAATCCCAAAAATGCCCTTCGTGCTCCTCTTTGGTGAGGGGGTTTCCGGGAAAACCAGGCGCGATATCGATGCTTTTAAGATAAGTATTCCCCCCCGTGGTCAAGACCCTCATCTCTAATGCAGTATGGCCTTGCTTTTCCAGAGCTGGATCAGAAATGACATGGATCTTTTTGATGAGTTCCATAACTTGGGGATCTTTTACATATGATTCTTCAAAGTGGTGGAGTTTAGAACCCCTTCTGACGAGGGCGTTAGCAACGCAGTACTGGATGCTAAACTGAGCGTTCACTCTGGGATTATCACCTATCTGAAATTGGTGCCCCACCAGTTTATAGGTATAGGGTGGTACCATAATGTCAATACGATCAACGTCTTCCGGAACAAGATGTCCTTCTTCGATGAGGCTGAGGATGGCATCAGTGCTGCCCAAAGTGAGTCCGCAGCTTGGATACTTTTTGAAGATAAGCTTCTGAAGTTCAAACCTATTGCCCAATCCACCCACAACAGCTTCAGGATCAAAAATATCCTTAGCATAGAGGTGAAAATATCCATAGACGCCTTCAAGGAAGTTCTTCGGACCTGTTATTCCCATACGGGCAAATAAGGCACACGTCATTCCGCCTTGAGAAACCCAGCCTTGAATAACTCTCACCGCCAGAGAGCCATCGATATTGCTCTGAAAGCTCCCTCCGCTTTTATTAAACGCCAAGGCTAGGGCGTTCCAAATTTCTGTCGCATTCAGGCGAAGTATCTTGCTGGCGGCCACTGCTGCAGCAAAGATACCACAGACCCCCGTCGGATCAAAACCGTCATAAGCTGATTCGGTTAGGTTTAACCTAGCCGCTACTTCGGCTCCTAAAACAAGAGCCGTGAGAAATTCCTTTCCGCTACAACCTCCTACCAATTCAGCAGCTGCCAAGGCGGTGGGGACAGCAGAAGCCCCTATGTGTATTCCTGGGGCCATGGCATCATCAAAATCTAGGGCTCGAGCCATGACACTGTTGACAAAAGCCGCATTTTGAGCCGGAACCCTTCCACCATGGATTAAAATGGTGGCTTCCTCCTTCCCCCCCACTTCCCTGACGAATTCCACCAGTGCCTCACAACCTTCAGCTGTTGCCCCAGCAATGGTTGTCCCCAAAATGGTCAAGATCATGTTCTTGACAACGCTTCGTGCCCCTTGTGGAATATCCTCAAATTTGGTGCGGAAAATATAGTCTACAAGCCTTTTTTCGAGCTCCATCGAATACCTCCACTTGCCACGACCTCCTTACTATGAAGACCCTTTGAGCTAAAAACCAAATTTTCTCCCCTCCCCCGTTTCGACGTTTAACCTTTAAGAATACCATCAATAATACTTATGATGGTATCCCGCATGGTCCCAGGTGTAAAGACAGATGAGGCCCCTAGCTCCTTGAGCTTGTCTACATCGTCTGGTGGTATCACGCCTCCGATAATGAGTTTAACATCACCCATATCCTTTCCCTTCAATAGTTTTGCTAACTTATCGGTATAAAAGAGGTGTTCACCCCCCAAAAAACTGATTCCAATGGCATCAGCATTTTCCTCAATGGCCACCTGAACGATGCGCTCAGGCGTATTGTATAATCCAGCATAGATTACTTCGTAACCGCTATCCATGAGCCACTTGGAGACAATTCTTAAACCATTGTCATGAGCATCTAAACCTACTTTGCCAAGGACAATCCTCTTTCTCCTTTTATAAACCATTTTTTACCTCTCCTAAAAAATTGAATTAAATCCTAACTTGGGATCACAAAGTCAGTAGCTTGCCTCATAGCATCGCAAATCTCTTGCAGAGTCGCTCTGGCCTCCACTGCCTCCATAATTGGTTCAAATAAGTTTATATCTGGCCTTCGTCTGACAAGATTATATATTTTATCCAGGGCCCTTCGAACTGGTTCTTGCTCCCGCTTACTCTTGTAATCCTGAATATATTGAATTCTTGTTGTCTGCATGTCTGGGGTATGCCGAAAGATGTTAATCTTTACGTCTTCATCTTCATCTCGAAATATATTAACGCCGACCATGGGTTGCTGCCCAGTTTCAATAGCATTAGCCCATTTATACCGTGCCTCATTTATCTGCTCCTCTACCCAGCCTTCTTTGAAACACTGTATGAAACCGCCTTTATTTTCAATAACTTTCATCAACTCCCAAATTTGTTCCTCTAACTGCTCGGTCAACGTCTCCACCAGATAAGAACCACCCAGAGGATCAACGGAGTTAGCTACCTTAGTCTCATAGGCGATGATTTGCTGTGTTCGGATGGAGAGTTTGTGGCTTTCTTCGGTAGGCAGACTATAGGCCTCGTCATAGCCAGTGGTGTGTATAGATTGGGCCCCGCCTAGAACTGCCGCCAGAGTCTGAATGGTCGCCCGTACGATGTTGTTCAATGGCTGCTGAGCCGTTAGCGCCAGGGCAGAGGTCTGGATAGCCGTTCGGAACCACATGCTTCTGTTGCTCTTAGCACCAAACTTTTCCTTAAGCATACGGGCCCATATCCGCCTCATGGCCCTCAACTTGGCCACTTCTTCGAACAGGTCTATGTGGGCAGCCGAGAAAAAGGCCATTCGATGAGCAAAGCTATCGATCTCTAGCCCCCTATCCATCAACCCCTTTATGTAATCAGCAGCTAGAGATATAGCAAAGGCAGCCTCCTGAACGGCATTGACCCCTGTTTCCCGAATATTGTATGCATTTATATTTATTATGTTCCATCGTGGTGTACGTGGCACCAAGTATTCCATGACATCCAAACCGATTTTTATCGTCAAATCGATGGGGAAGAAGGCGGTGGTGGCCTCAAAGGTCGGTCCCACAAACTGAGTAATCGCACAGTTCATAATTGTCCCGATCAAATTCTCCCAGGGGATCCCCCTTTCCTTAGCCAGTAAAAGATACTGAGCCATTACGATGGCGGAGCAGGGTGGTTGAACGATCAGGGTGGAACTCACCCTATCCAAAGGGATATCCGTATATAGGGTCTTCATATCCTCAAACGTACAAAGGGAGGTCCCCTGGAGACCAACATCCCCTTGGGCTAGGGGATGATCGGGATCTAAGCCTAACTTAGTTGCGACATCCACATCCATATTGATGCCAGTTTGACCAATCTTGAGTAAATACCTTATCCGCTCATTGCTTTGCTGTGGAGTCCCAAAACCACTTTGTTGTCTCCGAGTCCATAACCGCCCCCGATACATGTCCTTATGGATGCCTCTGGTAAAGGGGTATTGGCCTGGATTCGGAACTTCACCATGCCAATCGGATTGGGTATATACCTCTTTATATTCAATACCGGAAAGAGACTTAAAATTTGGAATCCTCTCCCCTTCAAGGTAAAAAGAAAACTTTCGCTCTTTGTTCATGGGTAACTCCTCCCGCCGTCATCTTGAAGATTGCTCACACCATTGGTAAAAATGCCAAATATTATCTTTGATAACTGTTGAGGCGTAACAGGCCCTTTGGAATTGTACCATGAGTAGATCCAGTTACACATTCCAAACAGGGTAAAGGCTACGGCTGTCACCTTATCCTTCTCAACAGAGGCACCCAAACAGCTTTGCAGGACGCCGGCTACTATCTGATAATATCTTCTTTCCTTTTCAGCGATTATCTTAAAAGACTTCGGGGGAAGATTATGGGCTTCATGAAGCAAAGTTTTGGCTTCGTACACATTTCTAACGTAAAGATCTATATGGCGTGAGATTATATATTTAATTTTTGCAAAATCACCTTCGACTCCTTTCAATTCCTCCTCTAAATCCCCCAAAACAAGGTCCATATAATTATTCAGAATAAAATAAAGGATCTCAACTTTGCTGGTGAAATAATGATATATCCCCCCCTTGCTGATCTTTGCTGCCGCAGCAATTTCATCCATGCTTGTTTCCAAATAACCCCTAGTACTAAAGAGCTTAGCAGCAATTTTTGCAATACTAATGACCTTATTTCCTTTTCTATTAAATTGACCCACTTTGTTTTTCATATTTTATTCCGACTGTTCGGTTTTATTCCAACCAGTCGGTTTATTAATGCATATTATATGCTCCCATGTCAAGTATTATTTTGATCAAGATTTTTCCAAAATCTCTCAAAAAAGGGAGAAACCACTTTAAAAGGCTCTAAGACAGATATTTTGTTTCGCAAAATTCATCTTGCCCTCTTGCCTAAAGGATTGTATGCAATATGCAAAGATGATATAGTGAACGCCAAAAAAACGAGAGATTCCGGGAAGGGGGGAGAAAAAATGGGAAGTTGTATCCATATCGGAGAGATGCTTGCTCGCAACGCCCGTATGTATCCAAATGATATTGCACTTATTGAACGGGCCCCAGCGGAAAACAAGAGAAAAGCGATCACATGGCGGCAATTTGATGAGGCAGCGAACCGTTTTGCTAACGCCTTGATGAAAAAGGGGATCAAGAAGGGGGATAAAGTCGTCCATCTCATGATGAACTCCATAGATTGGCTGATCGCCTACTTTGGGATAGTCCGCACGGGGGCGTGGGCGGTGCCGCTGAATTTCCGCTTCACCAGCGATGATATAAAATACTGTGTAGGGGTAGCTGAGCCCAAGGCAATGATTTTCGGAGAGGAGTTTATCGATCGGATAGATGCTGTCAAAGGCGAAATGCCTTCTATAAAACACTACTTCTTCGTGGGAAAGGAAACACCAGCGTATGCAGAGCTCTTTGAGGTGGCCTTGGAGGCCTCATCTTCTGCTGCGCCTCGAGTCGAGATAACTTACGAAGACCCTTGTGGCCTCTATTTTACCTCGGGCACAACCGGTACGCCCAAACCCATACTCCTCACCCATCGAAATATGGTCTGCGCCTGTATTACGGAGAACGCCCACCACCATCAGACAAAACAGGATAATTTCATTCTCATCCCCCCACTATACCATACCGGGGCCAAGATGCATTGGTTTGGGAGTCTGATCGTGGGCGGACGGGCGGTGATCCTGAAGGGTGTTGCCCCCGAGTGGATTTTGGAGGCCGTGAGCCAAGAGCGGGGAACCATCGTTTGGCTCCTCGTCCCCTGGGCCCAGGATATACTGCTGAAGTTTGACAGTGGTGAGTTGAAGCCACAAGATTATAACCTCAGCCAGTGGCGACTTATGCATATAGGCGCTCAGCCCGTTCCCCCCTCATTGGTAAAACATTGGAAGGAATACTTCCCAGACATGGCCTATGATACCAATTATGGTCTCAGTGAGTCCACGGGACCTGGCTGCGTCCATCTGGGCATAGAGAATGAACATAAGGTCGGCGCCATCGGTCTGCCTGGTTTCAATTGGGAGGCACGGATTGTAGACCCCAACGGGAACCCTGTCTTACAAGGGGAGGTGGGAGAACTGGTGGTCCGAGGCGATGGGGTTATGAGGAAGTATTACAAAAACCCCGAGGCGACCGCCAACGCCTTAAAAGATGGGTGGCTTTATACGGGGGATATGGCCCGCCAGGATGAGGAAGGCTTTATCTATCTGGTTGACAGGAAAAAGGACGTCATTATCTCCGGGGGAGAGAATATCTTTCCGGTAGAGATAGAGGACTTCCTGCACACCAACCCGAAGGTGAAAGACGTGGCCGCCATCGGCTACCCTGACGAACGTCTAGGTGAGATCGTAGCGGTGGTTATCGAGGTGATACCGGGGCAGACCTTGACAGAACAGGAGGTCATCGAGTTCTGTGAAACTCTTCCCAGATACAAAAGACCTAAGAAGGTATTTTTCGGGGAGGTTCCACGCAATCCGACAGGCAAAATAGAAAAACCCAAACTGAGGCAGAAGTACTGTGGCATGGGAGAGGCATTTAAAATTTAGCCTCTAAGGTAGCGCGATGACGACATATTGGAACGAAAAAGTGGAGACCGCCTCGCGGGAGGAGCTTGAAGAGGCCCAGTGGGGTCTCCTTCAGGAGACAATAAGGTGGCTTTATGAACATGTCCCCTTTTACACTGAGAGATTCCATCAATGTGGGATCAAACCAGATGATATCAAATCTCTTGAGGACATCCCCCAACTCCCTTTTACCACCAAGAGTGACCTTCGTTACCATTACCCGCTTCATCTCTGTGCCGTCCCAACAGAGGAAATAGCCCTCATCCAAGCCACTGCTGGTACTACAGGCAAGCCCGTAGTTGTGCCCTATACCTCCCATGATCTGGATAGGTGGTCTGAATGTATGGCGAGGGCACTATGGTCCGCAGGGATCAGATCAAGTGACATCTGCCAAAACGCCTACGGATATGGGTTGTTCAGCGGTGGCATGGGATATCATTACGGGTCACAACGCATTGGTTGCGCTATCATACCCACCTCCACCGGGAGGACGGAGAGACAGATTTTGTTCCTTAGGGATCTCGGCACCACGGCGCTGTTCTGCACCCCCTCTTATGCCCTAACCATTGCGGAGCGAGCAGAAACCCTGGGGGTGGATCTGAAAAGACTCCCCTTAAGAGTCGGCTCCTTCGGTGCGGAGCCCTGGACCCAGAAGATGAAAAAAGAGATAGAGGAAAGGATGGGGATAAAGGCCTATGAGGTGTATGGTCTTACAGAGATGATGGGTCCCGGGGTCGCCTTCAGCTGTGAGGCATGCAGACTTCACATAAATGAGGACTATTTCTACCCCGAGGTAATAGATCCAGTAACAGAGAGGGTATTACCGGAGTGGGAAAGGGGAGAGTTGGTCATCACAGCTCTGCAACGCCAGGCCATGCCCCTTTTAAGATACAGGACTGGGGATATAACGGCCCTCGGCAGAATCAGGTGCGAGTGTGGAAGGACATTGACGGTGATGGAAAGGGTCCTCGGAAGGACGGATGATATGCTCATCATCAGTGGTGTAAACGTATTCCCGAGCCAAATAGAGGACATCCTGCTCGAGTTTGAGGAAACAGGGCCACATTATCAGATTAAGGTCTTCAAGAAGGGCTATTTAGACAGCATAGCAGTGGAAGTAGAAGCCAAGGCCGAGATCTACTCCCTCGGGAAGGAGAAGATCGCTGAAGTCGAGAATAGGATCAGCGCCCGTCTTAACCAGGTGATCGGGATCAAGGCCCAGGTGACCCTTTTGGAGCCAGGCTCCATCCCCCGCAGTGAGGGGAAGGCCAAGAGGGTAATAGATGAAAGAAAGAGATAGGGGGAACCTTACAAATTAGGGCCCACTTTAAGTGGGCCTTTTATTTTTTGAGGATGCGGGAACTTAAGGAAATATTGGTTAAGGGTGCCCAGGAGTTGGGAATAGTCTTGACCACCCAGGTGGTGGAAGATTATATCCTATATGCAGAAGAGTTAAAGAAATGGAACCAAAAAATCAACCTCACTGCCTTAAAGGGAGACCTGCAAATAGGGGTGAAACACTTCTTGGATTCCCTTACTGTTGTCCCTTACCTGCGGGGGGTGAAAAGGGTTCTAGATATAGGGTCTGGGGCGGGATTCCCCGGATTGCCCCTTAAGATCTTATTTCCTTCCATCGAGCTGCTGCTGCTAGAGTCTTCTCAAAAGAAGGCCTTCTTCCTGCGACATATGGTCAGAAGACTGGGGTTAGAAGGGGCGAAGGTCATCCATGGTCGTGCACAACAAAGTGAGATTATCAATAAATATGGCGGGAATTTTGACCTAGTCCTCTCCCGAGCTTTGGCGGACCTGCCGACCTTTCTGTTATTTGCCCTTCCCTATGTCAAACAAGGGGGGCTCATCCTGGGGATGAGGGGGAAGAGGGGTGAGCAAGAGCTGCATGAAGTAGATTGGAAGGGGTTAGGCTTAAAGCTGGTCGAAAAAAGGAGGTTGGTACTGCCCTTCCTGCAGGAGACAAGGATACTGCTGCTCTTCCAATTCCCTGAAAACCCAACCTTCGTCAGCTACAGGAAACCCTAATCCAATACCAACTGTTTTTCCCCTTTTCAAAGGGATGTGTTTATGATAATTAACGAAAGGGCCCTTTTGGCAAAAGGCTGCATTGGAGATGGGAAAGGTCATTAGCATTGCGAACCAAAAGGGAGGGGGGGGTAAAACGACGACGGCGGTAAACCTCTCCGCTTCCCTGGCCATTGCTGAGATAAAAACCCTATTAGTAGATGCTGACCCCCAGGGAAACTCCTCCAGTGGAGTTGGGTATGATAAGGAAGACATAAGGGAAAACCTCTATCACGCCCTAATTGGGCAGGTGAGCATACGGGAGATCATTAAAGACACCGAAATCCCCCATCTGAAGGTAGTCACGGCCAACACCGACCTCATCGGGGCGGAGATTGAGTTGATCAATGAGATCGCGAGGGAGAAAAAATTGAAGGAGGTCTTGTGGGAGGTGGTAGCTGAATATGACTTTGTCTTCATCGATTGCCCACCCTCATTGGGACTGCTCACGGTAAATTCTCTGGCTGCATCTCACTCTGTCCTCATACCTCTGCAATGTGAATACTACGCCATGGAGGGACTGACCCAACTGCTAAAGACCATCAGACTCGTGAAGGAGCACCTAAATCCGGACTTGCAGATCGAGGGTATATTGCTCACCATGTATGATGTGAGAAACAACCTCTCTCAACAGGTAGCCGAGGAGGTGAGATCCCACTTTAGGGGGAAAGTCTTCTCGACCGTCATCCCGAGAAATATCAGGTTGAGCGAAGCCCCCAGCTATGGGAGACCGGTAATCCTCTACGATGCCCACTCCAAGGGGGCCCAAAGTTATATCGAACTGGCCAAAGAAATACTTATAAATGGGAAGGGGAACCATGCCTAAACGAACTGCCTTAGGAAAGGGTTTAGGGGCCCTATTCCCCGAGATGGAAAGGGGGGAAAGGGGAAATTTCCTCTTATGTGATATAGATGAAATTCGTCCCAGTCCCTGGCAACCTCGCAGGCTGCGCCCCGATGAGGGAATAGAGGAACTCACCCAGTCCATAAAAGAGAAGGGGATCCTGCAGCCCCTGGTGGTGCGCAAAAAGCAGGAGGGCTACGAGATCATTGTGGGGGAGAGGAGGTGGCGGGCGGCCCAGAGGGCAGGCCTGAAAAAGATTCCCATCATCATAAAAGAGGCCACCGATCAGGAGGTCGTCGAGATGGCCTTGATAGAAAATCTTCAGCGGGAGGATCTAAACCCCCTGGAGGAAGCAGAGGCCTATCAACGGCTGCTCAGGGAATTCGGTTACACCCAGGAGGCCTTGGCCCAGCGAATCGGCAAGGACAGGTCTTCCGTGACCAATACCCTGCGCTTGTTGAAACTTCCCGAAGAGGTCAAGAGTACCTTAGAAAGAAATGAAATCACCATGGGTCATGCTCGGGCCCTCTTGGCCTTGGGAGATGAAAGGGAACAAATCTCCTTTTGCAGAAAGATCGTAAAAAAAGGGCTATCGGTGCGGGAAACAGAGGAAGGGGTGCGGCGCCTCCTGACAAAGGAGGTACAAAAACCGGCTAAAGAAGAATTGACCCCACAGACAGAAGCCCTCCGGGAAGAGCTACGTCGCCTCCTGAAGACCCAGGTGAGGATCAAGATGAAAGGAGAAAAAGGAACGATCGAGATCGAGTTTTACTCCCTAGACGACCTGGAGAGGATCTTAGAGGTCATCAGGGGGCAATCTACCAAACTGGCATAAATTGCGCAAGGAGGATGAACCAAATGCGGAAGAAAGAAGCAAAGACCCTAGATTCCCTAGAGCGAGGTGAGGTCAACGCCTTTTTAGGGGTTGAGACTTCCTTTGAGGGAAAATTGAGCTATAACGGAGCAGTAAGGTTGGATGGTCGTTTCAAGGGCGAGATCCACAGCGAGGATATATTGGTTGTGGGAGAAACGGCGAAGATCGAGGGGGAGGTCCACGTGGGTACCGCCATCATCCAAGGTGAGGTGGTGGGTAATATTATCGCCAAAGAGAAGGTGGAGCTCCACCACCCCGGTAGGGTCATAGGAGATATAAC